>JANMVS010000120.1:0-8181 GCA_031392885.1 Verrucomicrobiota bacterium | reverse complement strand
AACGACTTGCCGATTTGCGCGATGCCGAACGGCAGCTTCACGCGGGTGGTGTCCACCACATTCTTGAAGTCCACAAACATGCCCTGCGCCGTCTCGGGCCGCAGGTAGGCGACGCTGCTGGCGTCGCTCAGCGCGCCGACGTTGGTCTGGAACATCATGTTGAACGCACGTGGCGCCGTCAGGCTGCCGGGCTCGCCAGTGGCAGGCGAGGGGATGAGCGGGATCTCGTCCGGCTTGGCCTCGGTGAACTCGCGAGTGCGCCCAATGACCATGTTACCTTGCAGAGATTTTTTTCGCTTATATTCTTTCGCCAAATTCCTGAGTTCGTCGTCAGTTTGTTCGCCTTCGAGCGCAGATACGTAGAAGCTTGGCTTCATACCGTTGTTTTTCGCATGTTCGTAGGTCAGCCCCTCAAGACCTGTCACGTAAACCTCTGCGAAGAACAACTGGTCCGCGCGGTAGCGCTGCTTGCTCACCTTGCAGTCCACCAGCGGGTCGGTGAAGCCGGCGACGTGGCCCGACGCCTCCCAGACTTTCGGGTGCATGATGATGGAGGACTCGAGGCCGACGATGTCGTCGCGGCGGCGCACCAGGTCGTTCCACCAGCAGTCGCGGATGTTCTTCTTGAGCTCGGCGCCGAGCGGGCCGTAGTCGAAGAAGCCGTTGAGGCCGCCGTAGATTTCGGAGGAGGGGTAGATGAAGCCGCGGCGCTTGGCGAGCGACACGATGGCTTCCATCAGGTTGGCGGGTTCGGCGGGACTGGACATGGGAGAGGGGATCGTTGGCAGGGGCCTTGCGGGGGGTCAATGCCGCGTTGCGGTTTCTGGTCCCGGCTTGCCATCAGGTTGAATTATTGGGCAAGCTTTCGTCGCACCAGAGGCATAACCAATCTTCGGCCATGCAAAACCTTAGCCTCAGCGGTCGTCTCGCGCTCACCTTCGCCCTGCTCTGCTGCCGTTCAGGGCTGGTTTTCGGCCAGAGCGGGCCGGACCAACCGCGCGAAATCAGCGAGCTGAATAAATCCAGCAAACCACCCAAGGCGATCAAGCGGGCGGAGCCGGAATTTCCCTACAACATGGCGCGGGCGGGTCTCATTGGGACAGTGAACATCGCGTTCATCATCGACAAGGAAGGCAACGTGCGGAACCCCTATGTGCTGGAATCCAACAATCCGTGGTTTGAGCGCCCGGCCATCGACGCCATTTTGGGTTGGAAATTCCAGCCGGCCGAGATGAATGGCCACGCCGTCGACACCCGGGTGGCGCAGCGGATCGACTTCGATCTGGATTCGGGCGGAAAGCCGCCGAATCTCTGGCGGATTAGCAAAGGCAAGGGGCATGACAAGCTGCCGGCGGATTTGCAGTGGGAGACTCCGCCGCAGCCGGTGAGCACGCAGTTCCCCGTCTATCCATTCGAACAACTGAAAGCCGGCACCGCGGGCAAGGTCCTGGCTTCCTATATTGTCGGACCCGATGGGCGGGTGATCAAGGCGGTCCTGATCGAGGCCACCGCACCGGAATTTGGCCTGGCGGTGCTCGCGATGATCGATGCCTGGCGCTTCCAGCCCGCCAAGCACAAGGATGGCATCCCCTGCTATGCCAACTTGGGCAGCGAATACGATTTTCGACCGACCGGCCGGGGCGAGGTCCCGGTAAGCGATGAAGCCCGGCAGATTCTTCGCGACCTGGCCAAAAAGCCTGAGTCTATCGCGACCCTGAAGGATTTGGACCAGCCGCTGAAAGCCTTGTCGCAGCGGCCCCCCGTTTACCCGACGGCCTTCGAAAAAACGGGGCAAACGGGCGACGCCCAGATCGAGTTTTACGTGGATAAAAAAGGCGATGTCCAGCTCCCGCGGATCATTTCCAGCAGTGCGGCGGAATTCGGTTACGCCGCCGTGCAGGCGGTGGCGACCTGGCGCTTCGCCGTTCCGCAGAAAGGGGGCAAGCCCGTGGTGGTGCGGGCGCGGATTCCGATCGATTTTTCCCTGGCGCCGCGAAAAGAGGCGAACCATTAATCCCGGCCACTTCGCGCTTGCGGGGCGGACGGACCGGGTAACCGTGGGCGGGAATGAAAGCCTCGTTTACCGCCAAGGAATACCGCCAGCTCCTCGAACTCGTGCACCTGGGCATGTGGGCGGTCACGGGTTACCAAGGCGAGGATACCCCCGCGGCCAAGCGCTACTTTAATTTGGATCAGAAACTCCTGGAGCTGGCGGCGGAGATGGGCTGCGCCGACCTCGTGGAGCTGGGCGCGGACGGCACGCGGCAACCGGCGCCCAAGCTGGCGGAAGACGAGCGGGTGCGCGATCTGCAGAGCGAGTTTCAGAACGATGTCTTTTGGCACGAGATGGTGGCCCGGCTGGCGGACCGCGATCTGGCGGGCGAACAGGGCAAGCGCTCGATGGACACCCCGGGGGTCGAACCACCGCCCTCCACCGACGAACGGCTTAAAAAGATCGAGGATCGCTACTGGAAAGAATTTGAGAAGAACGACCTCGCCAGTGTCGTCGTGCTGCGCGGTGGCCGCGGCTGAACGAACCCGGGTGGAACGCGGCCGCCGGACGCGTTGGCTTGACGGGCAGAGAAGAAAACGTGTCCAGAGGTCACGTTCCACCCAGGGAAACTGCCTGATTCCCGGCTCAGTATTCCAACCCCAGCTTCTTATAGATGAAGTGCATCAGCCACGCCGGACCGATGAGGAGAAAGACCAGATCCTTGAAGAAGGACGGCTTCTGTCCCTCGATCTTGTGGCCGATGAACTGGCCGATCCAGGCCAGCACGAAAAGCAGCAGGCTGCTCTTCCAGACCGGATACCAGCCGAGAATATCCTGCCACTCGATCAGGAGGTAACAGGTGGCGATGAAACCGAGCAAACCGAAGGCCAGGGGCACGGACAGACGGAAATAGAAGACCAGCGCCGCGATGATCAGTGGTTGCACCCACCGGAACCCCGGCAAGGCCCCGCTGACCAGCGCGGGCACGGGGAGGGACCAGAGCAACCCGAGCACGCTGAAAAATATGAGCGGGACGCAGATCCAGTGGATGGTCTCATTGGTGCCGTCCTGGTGGCTTTCGCCATACTCGGCAAACCACTGGTCGGCGGACTTTCGGGGCGCACGCATAAGGGTGGGGCAAGGCGCAGACTGCGGGACGTCTGGGCCTGATGCAAGACTCCGGAGGGCACCAAAAGAGGGAGTTGCGGTCTGAGGCCGCACCACCAACACTGCCCCCAATGAAAGTTATCCGCCTCTTCGTCACCGCTTGGTTGCTGCCGCTGGCGGCTTTCGCCGCCGAACACCCCCAGAAAGTAGACCAAGCACGCACGTTTATCGACGTGGATGTGAAGGTGACAGTTGGTTCCTTTACCGGCCATCTCGATGCCTACGACGCCAAGTTGAGCGTGGATGACACCGGGAAGATCAAGAGTGCCACCTTCGCTTTCAAATTTGCCGACCTAAAGACCGGCAAACCCGATCGGGACGCGGCAATGCTCAAATGGCTCGGCGGCGGCGCCCCCGACGGACGCTTTGAGATGGGCAATCTTGCGATGACGCCCGACGGGCAAGGCCAGGTGTCGGGCCGGCTCACGTTCCACGGGGTAACCGAGCGGGTCGAATTCCCCGTCAATCTCGTCAAGGCCGACGGCGCTTACACCCTCACGGGCGAGACGACGATCGATTACCGCCACTGGAACCTGAAGGTTATCAGCAAGGCCTACCTCATTAAGGTAGATCCCGAGGTGAAGGTGCGCTTCAAGCTCACCGGTTCTCCGGTCGCGGACCCCGCAAAATAAGCCTAGCCCGCATGACCGACATGGTGCCAGGCACACGCGGGCTGAGCGTCGTCGCGCACCGCCAAAATATCGTGGCGAGTGTGAAAAATGCGGGCTAGCGTTTGTTCGCCGAAAAACCGGCGCATTTAGTGTCGCCACATCCCGCGGACACATCGATGGCCCAGAGCTTGGCGCATTGGGTCGCCCGCGGATCAACCGTCCACAGGCCGGCGCGTTCAGCCGCCTGCGGGTCGATTTTGGTCTCCTCAAAAGAGATTTTTTTCACCGGGCGATTGTGGGTGGCGATGTGCCACACCCCTTCCCGCGTGGTGGCGAGGGGATCGATCAGGGCGTCCTCGAAGGCAACCTTGATTGGTGGGGCGAGGGCGGGGCAGGTCGGCTTGATGGTATCCGCCGAGTGCAGCGCGCCAGGCAGTCCGGCCAGACAGAGACCGGCGACCAAAACGGCAAACCGGCGAAACGGCCGATCGCCGGGGGGGAAGCTTGCAGGGTTCATCGCGATGGTGGGTTTCGGAAAGAGTTACGCCTCAAAACTGAGGGGGCTTTCCATTCGCCCTACTATCGCAGAGCGACGGCAACCCGACTGCGCAGCGTTTGGCAAAGGACAGGCACATATTGCTGCCGATTATTCGCCCCGCCCGCCGCCGCCGAGCACGGACAAAAAATCTCAGGGCCTTCCCCCCCGGGCTTGGCCCCGGTCGAGCCCAGTCCCGGCTCCAAGATTATTGCATGCTTGCATTATTTCCCAGCCGGATTGGAGTTTGGCTAATGAAGTCGATGAAATCCTCTGTTCTTTGCCTGCTTTCCCTTGGTTCGCTCGCGATGGGGTTGTCCGCCGCTGATACTTTGCCGACCTCGGCGAATCCCACCAAGATTACTTACATCGATAGTGAGACCGCGGCCACCGCCCCCAGACCCGACGGGGCCGTTTACACGTTCGTTGATAGTGCTGACCCGGCCGTAGCCGAGATCGCCAAGTTCGGGTTCAATATCATCGAGCGGATCGGCGGCATGCTGGTCACGGAGGTAACCAAGGAACTGGCCACCAAGGAAACCAGCTTAGCCGTCAGCGTCATGCATCTCAAGGGGCTGGAATTGCCCAAACCGGTGGCGGGCAAGCCGACCATCACGGCTGTCAAGCGCACCAGCCTGATGTTGCGCGACCCACTTAATGCCGCGGATGGCGCCGATGTGGCGGCGCTGAATAAAATTCATTCCCAGCTCATGGCCGACCAGTCCCCGGACAAAATGCTTGTGCAGCGGATCGAACAACCGGGCAAGCCGGTGGAGTGGCGCGTCTATCGCCCGATCGCCTCGTCCCAGTCCTGTCTGGCCTGTCATGGCGACCCGAGTACTTTCCGGCCGGGGGTCAAGGAGGCGCTCGACCGCTACTATCCCGAGGACAAGGCCATCAACTATGCCGCGCAGGAGTGGCGTGGGGTGCTCCGGGTGTCCATCACGCCAGCCGTGGGCGCGGCAAAAAAATAATCCCGGCGGCCGCGCCGGGTGAGGGGACGCTGCAAAACATGAGAGCTGGATCCGTCAACCGCGCGGTAATTTCTGTGGTCGGCTCCGCCCGGCGGACCGAATCGCGAAAAACGCGCTAATGCCAACGGCACGTGGCACCGAGGCGATTACCGCGATTCGCGGTTTGATTCGGCGGGGCGAGTATCTCGCAGCCTACGACGCTGCGGAGGAGGCGGTGGCGGCTGGGTTCCAGCCGAACGAGGGCCCGGTGGTCTCGGCAGAAATCAGGTATCTGCGGGTCCTGGCCCTGGCGCGCTCTGGCGGTTCGCGGCGCGCGCTGGCGGAATCGGCGTACCTCGCAACGACGCTGCCCACCGAGTTGCTGCCCCCGGCCTTGGCGGAAGACATCGCCGCGCTTTCCGCGAGAATTGCCAAGGAGCACGCGCTGCAGGCGTCCCCGGCCGATCGCACGGCCTTGGCCGCCGCCGCCGCCGCCGCCTACGAAGATGTTTATCGCCGGCTGGGCCGTTCGTATGCGGGCATCAACGCCGCGACGTTATGGCGAATCGCGGGCCGCCAGGAACACGCCCACCAGCTTGCGCGCGAGGTCTTGGAGATCGTCGGACGGGATACTTCCGCCCGCGATGGTTCCGCGGACCATTATTGGGCCTGGGTGACGCGCGCCGAAGCGTTGCTGGTGCTGGGCGACCGCGCGGGAGTGGTCGGGGCGTTGGCAACGGCCAATGAAGGGGCCCAAGACGATCTGGGCGCCCGGGCCACCACGCGCCGCCAACTGCGATTCTTGTGCCAGGCGATCGGGGTCGACCCGGGCCCGATCATCGAGGGGCTGACGCAGCCCGACGTGGTGCATTTCTGCGGACATATGACGGCGCCACCCGGCGCCCAATCGCGGTTTCCGCATGCTCAGCAGACAGCGGTGGCGGAGCAGGTGCGGGCGCGGCTGCAAGCCCGGCGGGTCGGGTTCGTGCACGGTTCGCTCGCGTGCGGGGCCGACATCATCATTGCGGAGGTGGCGCTGGAACTGGGCGCCGAACTGCATCTCGTGCTGCCCTTCGACCTCGAGGAATTCGTGGCGATGAGTGTGGAGCCCGGCGGCCCGGGTTGGTCGGAACGGTTCCAACGGTGTCTCGCCGCGGCTTCGTCGGTCACGATTGCCAGTGACAGTGCGTACAGCGGCGACAACGTGCTGTTCGCGTATGCCGCGCGCATTGCGATGGGCCAGGCGATGAATCGCGCCGCCAGCATCGATGCGCGCACCTGGCAGCTGGCCGTGTTCGACGGCGAGGATGGCACGGAAGCCGCGGGTACCGGACACGACATCCAGCAATGGGCGCGCGCCGGGGGTGAATCCAAAATCATCCCGGTCGCGTCAACCCGCACCCACACCACGCCGTCCATCCCCATGTCCTCGCGGCGCGTGATTCGCTCCGTGCTGTTCGGCGACTTCAAGGGATTCAGCCGACTCCGCGACGAACACATCAAGCATTTCCTCGCCACGGTGATGCAGCCTGTGGCGGAGGTGCTCGATCGGTACGCCGAGCACGTGATCGTGCGCAATACGTGGGGCGACGGGCTGTTCGTGGTCATGGACGACGCGGTGCACGGGGCGCGGTGCGCGCTCGATCTGCAGGAGCGGCTGCACGCCGTTGACCTTGAAGCGGCGGGCCTGCCCGCCGACATGGGCATGCGGCTGGGCGGCCATACGGCGCCATTGGTTTCCGTTTATGATCCCGTGTTGCGCGCGCCCACGGTGATGGGCCGCGGGCTCACCCGCGCCGCCCGGATCGAGCCCCGCACCCCCATCGGCGAGGTCTACGTGACCGCGGCGTTCGCGGCGTTGCTGCGACTCGAACCGGAATGTGGCGTAACTTCCGAGTACGTGGGGCATCTCACCACGGCGAAGAATTTCGAAACCACCCCGATGTATCTCCTGCGGCGTTGAGCGGCGCGCCGTTACGTCCGGACCAGCCACGACCCACGACCGGCCTAGCCCGCATCTTTCACACTCCGAGCGACTTTTATGTTCGTCCAACTACGGATGGACAGCGTGTCATCGAAAGCGTGCAGGAAATGCGGGCTAGGCGTCGAGCACGATATCCCCCTTGGGCTGGGCAATGCACGTGAGACAGGTATGCGCCTCGGGCGGACTGCCCGGGGGCTGGATGTACGAAACTTCGCCCGCTTGCATCGCCACGACACAGGTCCCGCAGTTGCCGGCGCGGCAGCCGGAAGCAATCACGATGCCAGCGTGCTCGGCGAGATCCAGCAGGGTGGCGTGATCCCCATCCCAAGGCACCGCCATGGCGCTCTTGCGAAAAGTGACCAAGGGGCGCGCAGCCGTCGCGGACAACGCCGCCACGTTGGCGTGGCCGACGCGCTTGACGCTCAACGGGCCGAAGGTCTCGAAGTGGAGATGGGCGTCGGGCACGCCCCAGAGCTTGAGCCCCGTGGTCAGGGCTTCCATCATCGGCCCCGGGCCGCAGTAGTAGAAACGAAAATTGTTGGAGGGCAGCTCCCGGCGGAGCAGCTCGATCGTCACCCGCCCGGGCAGGTGGTAATCTTCGCCCAACTGGTTATCGGGCTCGGGCTGGGAGTAACAAATGCGGATGGTAATGTGCGGATTCTCGCGCCGGAAGGTGTCGAGTTCCGCCTTGAAGAGATGTTCGCGCCGGTGGCGCAAGCCATAGAAAAACCAAACGGGCCGGCGGCTCTGCTGGGCGACGAGCGTGGCCAGCATGCTGAAAATCGGCGTGATGCCAATGCCGCCGCCGATCAGCACCACCGGTTCCGGATCGGTGGGATCCAGAAAAAAATTTCCGGCCGGCGCGCGCAGGTCGAGGATATCGCCGACCTGGATCTGGTCGTGGAAAATCCCGGAGCTGAGACCGGCGGCCACCTGGG
>JANMVS010000117.1:0-2292 GCA_031392885.1 Verrucomicrobiota bacterium | reverse complement strand
CTCGTGACCGGGATCCTTCAGTCGCGCGGCCAGCCTCCTTTGCGGATGTTCGAACTGGCTTGGATCGGCCTCCCCATGCTGGCCGCCGGCACGGTCTATATCGGCCTGTTCGGTCGCCACCTGCTGCCCAAGCGGCAACCTGCCCACCTCACCCTGGCCGAGGAGGATCGGCGCGAATACATCACCGAGGTCTTTGTCCAGTCGCACTCGCCCATCATCGGCCGGACGGCTACCGAAGCGGGCCTGACCCTGGCCCGAGGCATCCGGGTCCTGGAGATTGTCCGGAACGAAAATTCACTAAGTCTGGAACAACCGGCCCCGCCACTGGCCGCGGGCGACCGGCTGGTGCTCGCCTGCCGGCCGCAAGGTGTGACCCACGCCCGTTCCATCGCAGGCCTTGACCTCACGGCGGAGCTCAAACTCGGCCTGGGGCAGATCACTGCGCATGAGGGCATGCTGGTTGAGGGCGTCATCGGCCCGAACTCCGATCTCATCGGCCACACGTTGAAGCAAGCGGGTTTCTGGCGGCGATTCCATCTCGTGGCCCTCGCCGTACACCGGCATGGCCGGGAATTGCGCGGAGGAGGCGACGAACGCCAGCTGAGAAATGGCGACATCCTGCTCTTGATGGGCACCGAGCAGGCGGTCGAAGGCCTCAGGGCCAGCGAAGATCTCCTCCTGGTGGATCGTCCGGCGTTGCCGGCTGGGCGGCCACCCCGGCATCTTCGCATCGTGCTGGGCAGCCTCACGGGGGTGATCCTCTGCTCGTCGCTCGGGTGGCTGAACATCGAGGTCGCCGCGCTCCTGGCCTGCGCTGTGGTTTTCCTCACCGGCTGCCTCAAGCCCCGCGACGGTTACGACGCCATCGAGTGGAACCTGCTTTTTCTGATCTACGGCATGCTCGCCGTGGGTGTTGCCATGGAGGACACGGGCACCTCCACCTACGTCGTCGACCGTCTGCTCCTGCTGGTCAACCAGTTCGTGCCGCCGGAACACAAGGCCCTCGTGATGCTCGCCGCCTTCTACCTGCTCGCCTCGGTGCTGACGGAGATCCTGTCCAACAACGCGGTCGCCGCCCTCATGACGCCGCTCGCGCTCAGCCTGGCGGTGCAACTCGGGGTCGACCCCCGACCCTTCGTCATTACCGTATGCATTGCGGCCTCCGCGGCCTTCGCCACCCCCATCGGGTACCAGACCAACACCTATGTTTATGGCGTGGGCGGCTACCGCTTCGCCGATTTTTTGAAGTTCGGCCTGCCCCTGAACATCATCGGTTTTGTGATCGCCATCTACGTCATCCCGGCCGTCTGGCCGTTTTGAGGTTATAGCATCAGCCGCAAGCCGTCATGGGCGAGCAAGACTCCCGCCGGTAGCTGCCTGCTCCCCGCCATGTGCTCGATCCTGTGCGTCAGGTGAGTCAGGTAGGTGACCGGAGCCCCGATCTCGGCCGCGGCCGCACAGGCCTCCGCGATGTTCATGTGGGTCGCGTGCGGCTCTACCCTTAAGCCGTCGAGTACGACCACCTCCGCTCCCCGGGCCAGGGCGACGGCTTCAGGCGGCACCGTCTTGCAATCGTTGTAATAAACAAACTTTTTGCCCGAGGACTTCTCCTCAAAGATCAGGCCGAGGGTATTGATGCCACCATGGGGCAGCAGCGTAGTGCGGATCGTGCCCTGGGGCAGTTCCAGTACCGCCGGCATTAACTGCAACTTGAACGCAGCATAACCCTTCGACACCGGCCGGTCGGCTATCGTATAGGGAAAAACGGACCGCACGCGGCTCATGCCCTCCTCCGTGGTGTAAACATTTAACGCCGCATCCCCAAGCAGGTCGCAGAAGCGCCGCAGATCATCCATGCCGTTGATGTGATCGGCGTGGCCGTGGGTTAGAATGAAAAAATCCACCCACTTGATCTTTTCGCGCAGGCACTGGAGCCGGAACTCCGGGGCGGCATCTACCTGGATGTGCAGCCCGTCCATGACAATATGCATGCACGACCGCGTGCGGTGGTTGCGCGGATCGGCTGAGGTGCAGACCGCGCAATCACATGCAATCATCGGTACGCCCTGCGATGTGCCCGTGCCCATGAAGATCACTTCCATTGTTCCGTCACGAAACACCGGAACGACCCGAAACGAAAGTCGAAAGACAGGTCGTGGCCCAGCCCGGTCGATTCTGGGAGGGCCCGTCTCCCGTCGGGCCGCGGTCCGTCGGGAGACGGACCCTCCACCAGTCCCGATCAGTCAGGCTAGCCCGGATATTTCACACTCTGCTCGCAACCGAAACCACACC
>JANMVS010000102.1:0-6091 GCA_031392885.1 Verrucomicrobiota bacterium | reverse complement strand
GGACCAGAACATCAGCCAGGCGCTCCGGTATTGCCACCACTTCAGATCCATAGGTTTTAATGTTCTGTTCTCCGAAAGTTAAATTTGCCTCAAACTCGCCAAAAACCTGACCCGGCTGGCGACGCATACTCTCGGGCAGGGAGCGCTGGCCAAAATTCCACTCGGTGGGGAAAAACAGCGGCGTCGGATCAAATAAATCAGCCCATTCGCGCAAAAGCTGATCGGCCACCCCCTGACCCACCCCAGCCAGCCGCACAAACGGCTGCGGGGCACGGGCGGCGACGGCGGGAGCGGGCGACTGGGCGCGGGTCCAAACCCACCAGGCGCCCGTCACCCCTAGCGTAAAAATCAGGCCGATCCACACGCGGCGTTTCACGGCAATTTTTCCGGTGCGCATCGCACCTCCTATTTGGACGGAATCTCCGCTCCGGGGGATTCGGCGGCCACCAGGACGTTGGCGAACCCGACCGATTTCGCCATTTCGCACAAATCAAGAAAGGCCTGCATCGACACCTGCCGGTCGGCGCGCACCAGCAGCACGGCGCCGGGATGTTTTTTGGCGTATTCCGCCATTTGTTTCCGCAAATCCGCCTGCGAATACATGCCCCCCTCGAATAAAATCACGTTGTCGCGCCGATAGCTCACCACGACCGAGGCCACCCCCGCGCTGCCCACCGAGGGGCCGAGGGCCGGCAGATCTATTGCGGCCCCGGTCTCTCCCACCTCCATGGGCAGACCCGGCGCGAGCACGAAGCGCGATCCGAGCAAGCCGAAAAAAAACGCGATCATCGCGACGTTGATCCAGGCGAAAAAATCCAGGTCGCGGGGCGACGGACTCAGCCGCGAGGTAAGATCCAACGGCCGGGTGATCATTTTTTATCCCCGGCCCCGTGGCGATACTCGTGCAACAGGAACCGCATCAGTTCGCTCCCCGCCCATTCCATGTCCTGCACCAGCGACCGCACCCGCCCGGACAGGAAATGCCGCGCCAGATGAGTCGGGATCGCCACGGCCAGACCCGCCGCCGCCGTCAGCAACGACTCCCACATGCCGCCGGCGAGAACGGCCGGCGTGGCATAGTTGCCGCCTTGGTTGAAGAGCCAGAAAGTCCGGATCATGCCGAGCAAAGTGCCGAGCAGGCCGAGCAGCGGCGCCATTTGGGCGATGGCCGCGAGTGCGCTGATGCGCCGCTCCAGGACGGGAATCTCGACCAGCGCGGCTTCCTGCACAGCGAAGCGCATCGCCTGTTCCTCATCCGCGGCCTGGCGCAACCCGGCCTTCACCACCTTGGCCACCGGACCGGGCGTCTCTTCGCACAGGGTCAGCGCCTCCATCAGCCGGCTTTTCTGCAGCAGGTTCTTGATGCCGTTGAGAAATTCCGTGGAGCGGATCTGCCCCCGGTGCAGAAACAGTGCCCGTTCAATGAAGATCACCGCGGCCACGAGTCCGAGCACCACCAGCAGCCACATCACCGGACCGCCTTTGGCGAAGACACTGTAACTGAAAACGTTCATGGAGTAGTGCGGCGCATCATGCGGAGCGCAACCCGGGCGTAAATGCCAAAGCTCACGGCTGCTTTCCTCCGTTCGGCCGGAACCGGGCCAGCTTGGCCGAGGCCTGCGCCCCGCCGTAGAGTTTGTTGTCGACGATCAGTTGATAGGCCCGCTGCGCCTCATCGAGTCGGCCGGCGTCCTCCTGAATCTGCGCCAGCTCCAGCAACGAACGGGAAACCCAGTAGCGACCCTTCGCCCCGAGCTTCGCGGCCTGCGCCGGGTTGAGCAGGAACGCCTCCACCACGGACCACAGCACCGTCTGCGCCTTGGCGGGCTGGGCGCGCTTGGCCCAGGCAAACCCCCACTTGAAACCCGCCTCCGCCCGCAAATCCACCGGGGCGGACTCCAGGTCGCGCAGGCGCTCGAAAATCGTCACCGCACTCTCATAGTTGACCCCGTTGTTCGCCCCGAGGGCAAAAAAAGTGTCGGCTAGGGCGATCTGCGCCAGGAGCACGTCGGGATGCCCCGTATAATTATTGACCAAATACTCATACACCTGCCGCGCCGCGCCGATGTCGTTCAATCTCCGCAGCAAGTCGCCCTGCTTGAGCCGCGCATAGAACACGAGTTCGTTCTGGGGATAGTCGCGAATCAGCCGCTCCAGCATTTTTTCGTAGGCATCCCGCAGGTGCCGGTCGAGTCCCTGGCGTTCCAGATTCAACGCCGCCTCATACAGCGCCAGCGGGGCATACTCACTTTGCTTGTAATTCGGGTTATCCACAAAGTTGACCAGCACGCCTTGGGCGGCGGCGATGTCGCCGTGCTGCGTCAGGTAGCCCGCCTGGATGAGGTAGGAATACTGCGCGGCCAACGTGGTTCGGAAGTCCGTCCGCAATTTCTCCAGCACGGCCAGACCCTCCTTGTCCCGGTTCAGCGCCAGCAGGGCCTGCGCCTTGAGCAACTGCGCCATGCTGGTCACATTGGTGCGCAAGGCGCCATCCAGCGGTCCGCCCTTTTGCAGCAGCGTCAGGAGTTCGTCCGCCTGCTGCAGCGTCGGGTCCAGTTGACTGTTGTCGAACGACAGTTTCGCGCGCAGCCACATCAGGCGGATGCGGAGTTCCTCGGGCACGCCCTGGGCCGCTCCGGTGAGCAACCGGTTGACGCGCGCATAAGCCGCCGGCGCCAGGCCGCGCACCTGCATTTCCTTGACCAGATTCCATTCCGCCTGCCAGCGGTTCACCGCATCAAAGCCCGGATTGGTGACCGCGTCATCGAGTTGTTTCGCCGCCGACTCCAGTTGCTCCGCCCGAATGTCGGACAGCACCCGCTGGAAGATCAGAACCCCCGCCGGGACCACCGCCGGCAATTCATGCAATGCCGCCTCATACGCGTCCGCCGCGTTTTTATAATCCTCGGCCCGGAAAAATGCCTCGGCCAGCAGCACGCCCAGTTCGGCCCGCTCGCGCCCCTGCCCCAGCGCTGTCCGCAGCTGCGCCACCACGTCCGCCGCCGTGCGGTAGCGTTTCAGCTCCCACGCGACCGCCAGCCGCACGCCCAGCGCCTCGGGCCGGAGGGTCGAGCCCGGATAGCGGTCGAGCAAAGTGCGGGCGTCTTCCTCCGCCGCGCCATAATCCCGGTCCGCGAGCGCCGTTTGCGCCCGCACCATAATCAGATCCTCAATGACCGGATGCGGTGGCGCGGCGGCGATGAGTTCGCCCAGCTCCCGGCGCAGTTGCTGGCGCTCCGCCGGAGACTTCGCCCCGCGGGCCAACAACTGTAACGAGAGTCGTTGGGTTTCCGGCTTCAGTGCGTTGCGCAACAATTCCTGGAAAGCCCGGCGGCCCGGGTCGCTGGTTTCGCCGGCAATCAAACCCAAAATCAGCCGGAATTGATCCGCGGTCTCGCGCTCGGTCGCGGGCAGCACGGCGAGCTGGCGCTGGAGCACGGCCTGGGCTTCGGCTTCCCGCTTCAGCCCCGCCAGACCCGTCGCATAAGTCCGCACCCACACATAGCCCTGCCGCGTGCCTTGAAACCGTTCCATGTTTTCCCGCGCGTTGGCGAGTCGCGCCTCATCGAGCCGGCCCCGCCGCAACAGGGCCTGCTCGCGCGCCAGCATGAACCGCGCCCGCTGCAACGCCGACACCGCCGCCGTGATGGCCGATTCGTAGGACTCATTGGCGGGGGTGAAACTGCTCTCCGCATCGGCGATCGAGCCCTGCAGGAAATACCACCAACCCCGGTCCGCCAGCGGCAGCTCCTCCACTTTGCCCGCAGCCAGGGCGGCCTTCGCCTGCGGCAGGCGGCGGGCGTTTGCGGCGATCAGTCCGACCCGCAATTGATAGGCCGCGTGGCGCGGACCGCTATAAGCCTGCAGGGTTTTTTCGGCCTCCGCCACTTCGCCGGCATCCAGCAAGGCGGTGACCAAAGCCAGGGTCACCCCCGGACGGGTTTCGTCCGGCAAAGATTCCTCCCGCAGAATTTCCCGGTAGATCCCCGCCGCCGTCGCGGGAAATCCCGCCTGCAGGGCCGCGTTGCCGCGGCTTTCAGCCAGGATCCATCCGCCCGGCACCAGCGCCGCCGTCACCGGGGCGTTCACCAACGGGCTGGGCCCCGCCACCTGGGCCGTGAGGTGGCCGGCGCTGAGCGCCAGGGGCAGCAATAGAAGACGCACCTGCTTCATCATGAATGGATCATGCATGCCTGCGGTCGCGCCGCGTGGCAAGCCTCGCGCACATTGGGCGGCCGGGCCGTTGAAAAACCCCGCCCGCGTGTAATAGGAAATTTCTCGCGCAACACCCCCGCTTCCGACAACGTGCCGGTCGTCAAGTTCAACCCCCTCCCTCCCCATGATCCTGATCATCCTCGGTGCCTTCCTCGTCATCACTATCGTCGTGGCCCTGTTGGTCGCCGGCAGCTACAACTCGCTGGTCAGCCTGCGCAACCGCTTCAAGAACGCCTTTGCCCAGATCGATGTCCAGCTGAAGCGCCGCTACGATCTCATTCCGAACCTCGTGGAAGTCGCCAAGGGCTACATGAAACATGAGAGCGGCACGCTTGAGGCCGTCATCGCCGCCCGCAACACCGCCTACGCCGCTTCCAAGGCCGCCGCCGCCAACCCCGCTGATGCCGGCGCCATGAAGGGCCTGCTCTCCGCCGAGTCCGGCCTGGCCGGCGCCATGTCCCGCCTGATGGTCGTCTCCGAGCAATACCCCGACCTCAAGGCCAACCAGAACATGATGCAGCTCACCGAGGAGATGACTTCCACGGAGAACAAAATCTCGTTCAGCCGCCAAGCCTACAACGACGCGGTCATGACCTACAACACGACCCGCGAGTCCTTCCCGACCAACCTGCTCGCCGGCATCTTCAACTTCACCGAGGCCCAGCTCTTCCAGATCGAGAATGCCGCCGAGCGCGCCGCGCCGCAGGTGAAATTCACCTGAGTTGGGATGCAAATCCTCCGGATGAGCCGTCCGGCACCGCTCTTGCGCGCTTCAATCTTCCCACTATCCTCTCCCACATGAAATCGACCTACACCGCCATCATCAAGAAAGACGCCAACTGGTGGATCGGCTGGATCGAGGAGGTGCCCGGCGTCAACGCGCAGGAGAAAACCAAGACGGCCTTGCGCGCCTCACTCAAGGTCATCCTGAAAGAAGCCCTCGAATTCAACCGGGAGGAGGCCCGCAAGGCCGCGAAGGAAAATTTCTCCGAGGAGCTGGTCACGGTCTAAGCGATGAAACGGCGCGCGCTGATTCAATACCTGACTCAGCACGGTTGCCAACTGATCCGCGAAGGTGGCAATCACTCGTGGTGGGGCAACCTCGCCAAAAACCGGCGCTCCGCTGTTCCACGCCACACCGAAGTGCACGACCTGCTGGCCCGAAAAATCTGCAAGGACCTGGGTATTCCCAGACCGTAATAGCATGATTGATCTTTGTGAACTGCTCTTCGCTCGCGGCCTTCCCCAAGGCGACCGGATGACCAAGTTGGTGCGCCATCATTCCGGTAGGGGCGGTTGCCCCCAACCGCCCTTCGGGTTTGTCAGAGGGCCGTTGAGGGCAACGGCCCCTACCTCCTAACATGGACTTCTTTGAGGCTCAGGAACGCGCCCGAAAACGTACCCACCGGCTCGTCTTCCTCTTCGTGGTCGCCGTGCTGGGCACGATCATGGCGGGTTACGTCGCCGCCCTGGTCTTGGTCAACTCCAGTGGCCGCAGCCAGTCCCGCGGTCGGGCGCGTTATGAGTTGGTTGGCCCCGTGGCCGTTCGCTGGTGGGATCCGCAGATCTTCGCCACCGTCGCGCTGGGCACCGTCGCGGTGGTCGGCGCCGCCTCGCTCTACAAATGGGCGACCATGCGCCAGGGCGGAGCCGCCATCGCGGAATCTGTCGGTGCGCGTCTGGTCGATCCGAAAACCATCAATGTCCACGAACGCCGCCTGCTCAACGTCGTCGAGGAGATGTCCATCGCCTCCGGCGTGCCGATGCCGGCGGTTTTTGTCATGGATGAGGAGCCCGGCCTCAACGCCTTTGCCGCCGGCCTCACCACGGCCGATGCCGCCGTCACGGTCACGAAGGGCACGCTCGAGAAGCTCAC
>JANMVS010000065.1:0-11080 GCA_031392885.1 Verrucomicrobiota bacterium | reverse complement strand
TCGACATAATTGCCTCATACTGACTTCGCGAACTTTGCGATCTTGGTGTAAAGTCTGAATTCAATGGATGATTGGTATACATAACCCGGCCCCACTTTCCTCATGCTCGTTCTCCGTCCCATTTGCGAAAAAGACCTGGCTGGCCTCGTGGCGCTGGCCGGATCCACCGGGGGCGGTCTGACCACCCTGCCGCCGAATGAGGAATTCCTCGGCGACCGCATCGAGAGCTCGCTGCGCGCCTTCAGTCCGCGGGTGCGCAAACCCGGCGGCGAATACTACCTGTTCGCCTTGGAAGACAGCGTGAGCCATGAGGTCGTGGGCGTGTCCGGCATCTTGTCGTGCGTGGGCGGCTTCGAGCCGTGGTACAGTTACGAAATCCGGCGGGAAAAGTTCGCCCACCCTCCCCTGAAAATCGCGAAGGAGATTCCCGTCCTGCATCTGAAACAGGATCACCGCGGTCCCTCGGAGGTCTGCTCCCTGTTTCTGCGCGCCGACCGCCGGCGGGGGGGCGCCGGCCGCCTGCTCTCGCTGGCGCGCTTCCTCTTCATCGGTGCGTTCCCCCAACGCTTTACGCCAACGGTCATCGCCGAGATGCGCGGCTACATCGACCAGACCGGCAAGTCGCCGTTCTGGGAGGCCGTCGGCCGGCATTTTTTCCCGTTTGATTTTTACGCCGCCGACGTGCTCAGCGGTCTCGGGGAAAAGGAATTCATTGCCGACCTGATGCCGCGCCATCCCCTCTATCTCCCGTTGCTCACCGCCGAAGTTCAAGCCGTCATCGGGCGGGTGCACCATGACACGGAGCCCGCGCTGGCCATGCTGCTCGCCGAAGGATTTACCCAGGTCGAGGAGGTCGATATCTTTGACGCCGGCCCCCTGCTGCGCGTCCCCGTCTCCCGGCTGCGCGTCCTGCGCGAGATGAAGACCGCACGGATCCGCAGTGTGACCGCAGTCCCCGGGGAAACCGCCCTGCGCCTGCTCACCAACGCCCGACTCGATTTCCGCGCCTGTCTCGGCGAAATCACCGAACACGGGGATGGCACCGTCTCCCTCGTCCGCACCACGGCCGCCGCCCTCGCCCTCGAGCCCGGTGACACCCTCACGTTCGTCCCGTTAAAATGAGGGTGTTTTCCTCGGTCAATCCCGCCACCGGCGAACCGGTCTGGACCGGTCCCGCCGCCACGGTTGCCGGGGTGACCGCCGCCGTTGCCCGCGCGCGGACCGCCTTCCGCGGCTGGTCGCGCACCCCCTTGGCTGAGCGCGAGGCCCATCTGCGGGCGTTTGCCAAAGTTCTTGAGACTCGCCGCGACTTGCTCGCCGACGCCATCTCCCGCGAAATCGGCAAGCCCACCTGGGAGGCGCTCACCGAAGTCACGACCATGATCGGCAAGATCGAGCTCTCGATCACCGCCTACGCCCGGCGCTGCGCCGACTTCACCGGCGGTCCCGCCGTCACCCGTTTTCGTCCGCACGGCGTCGTCGCGGTGCTCGGCCCGTTTAATTTTCCCGGCCACCTGCCCAACGGGCACATCGTGCCCGCCCTCCTCGCCGGCAACACCGTCGTCTTCAAGCCCAGCGAACATGCCCCGCTCGTGGCCGAGCTCACCGCCGCCGCCTGGCGGGACGCCGGCCTGCCCGCTGGCGTCCTCGAGGTCGTGCAGGGCGCCCGTGCCACCGGCGCTGCCCTCGTCGATGCCCCCGACCTCGACGGTCTCTTTTTCACGGGCTCGGCGCGCACCGGCCTCTGGCTGGCGGAAAAATTTGCCCGCACCCCGGAGAAAATCCTGGCCCTTGAGCTCGGCGGCAACAATCCCCTGGTCGTCTGGCCGCCGCGCGATCTCCGCGCTGCCGCGCTGCTCACGGTGCAGTCCGCCTGCCTCACCGCCGGCCAGCGCTGCACCTGCGCCCGCCGCCTCATCATCCCCACCGGCCCCGCCGGGAATGAGTTTGTAACGTATTATATTACAATGGTTCGATCCCTGCGCATCGGGGCGTACACAGACCGGCCCGAGCCTTTTATGGGACCGGTGATCTCCGCCGCGGCGGCGGAGCATGTCCTGGCCGCCCAGCATGACCTGCTCGCCCGGGGCGCCACCTCATTGATCGAGTCGCGCTCTCTCCGTCCTGGCACGGGCCTCTTGTCGCCGGGCCTGATCGACGTCACCGCCGTGGCCAGTCGCAGCGACGAGGAAATTTTCGGCCCGCTCCTGCAGGTCATCCGCGTGCCGGATTTCGCGGCCGCGATCACCGAGGCCAATGCCACCCGCTACGGCCTCGCGGCCGGGCTCATCGCCGACGACCCGGCGCTCTACGTCCGCTTCCGCGACGAGGTCCGCGCCGGCCTCATCAACTGGAACCAGCAACTCACCGGCGCGAGCGGCGCCGCGCCTTTTGGCGGAGTGGGCGGGAGCGGCAACCACCGCCCCAGCGCATTCTTCGCCGCCGACTACTGCGCCTACCCGGTCGCCAGCATCGAAGTCCCCGAACTAAAACTCCCCGTCTCCCTCCCGCCCGGGCTCAATGCCTTTTAGCCACGGAATACACCGAACACCCCGAAACATCATCGTCCCTTCCGTGTGTGCCGTGGGCCCCCTCTCCTCCTTCTTCCATGTCCGCCTCCGAAGTTAATTTCGACGGCCTCGTCGGCCCCACGCACAACTACGCCGGCCTCTCCCACGGCAATGTCGCATCGATGTCACACCGTGGCGCCACCTCCAACCCGCGCGAAGCCGCGCTCCAAGGCCTCGCCAAGATGAAATTCCTCGCCGACCTCGGCGTGCCCCAGGCGGTGCTGCCGCCCCACGAGCGCCCATCCCTCGAGACCCTGCGCACCCTCGGCTTCACCGGCTCCGACCACGCCATCCTCAGCGCCGCGGCCCAGCAGGCACCCGAGTTGCTCACCGCCTGCAGTTCCGCCTCGAGCATGTGGGTCGCCAACGCCGCGACCGTCACCCCTTCCGCCGATGCCGCCGACGGGCGCGTCCACTTCACTCCGGCCAACCTCACCGCCAAATTTCACCGTTCCATCGAGCCGCCGCAGACCGGGCGGACCCTGCGCGCGATCTTCCGCGACGAAACCCGCTTCGCCATCCACGGCCCGATCCCGGGCGGCCAGGCGCTCGGCGACGAGGGCGCGGCCAACCACACCCGGCTGGCACCGAGCCACTCCCGGCGCGGCCTCCATTTCTTTGTCTACGGCCACCGCGCGTTTGGCGCGGGTCCGGTCACGGCATGGCCGAGGAAATTCCCCGCCCGCCAGTCGTTCGAGGCCTTTGACGCCATCCGCCGCCGGCATCGCCTGACGGATAAATCCGTCGTGTTTGCCCAGCAGCATCCCGCGGCGATCGACGCCGGGGTGTTTCACAACGACGTCATCTCCGTCGGCAACGAGAATGTCTTTCTCTATCACGAATGCGCGTTCGTGCAGACCCCGGCGGTGATCCGCGAACTCTCCCGCCGCTATGCCGCGCTCCAGCGCGGCGCGGAGTTGATCACCCTCGAGGTGCCACGGGCCCGCGTGCCGCTCGCCGACGCCGTGAGTTCCTACCTCTTCAACTCGCAGCTCGTCTCCCTCAAGCGGGGCCGGATGGCGCTCATCGCCCCGACCAACTGTGCCGAGACGCCCAGCGTGAAGGCCTTCATCCACGACCTGCTGGCCCGCCGCCATTCGCCTCTGCGCGAAGTGCATTATTTCGATCTCAAGCAATCCATGCGCAATGGGGGCGGCCCTGCCTGTCTCCGGCTTCGCGTTGTCCTGACCAAGGCCGAGCTCGCTGCGCTCCCGCCCCGTGTGCTGCTCACCGCTGCGACCTATGAGGCGCTCACCGCCTGGGTGAAAAAAAACTACCGGGACAAACTGAACGCCGCCGACCTCGCCGACCCGCAGCTCTTGGAGGAAGCGCGCCGCGCCCTCGATGAACTCACCCGGCTACTTGGTCTTGGCTCCATCTACCCATTTCAAATCGCCGGCGCGTGACGGCGCCATCGATATCCTCCGCGCGAACCTGACCACCCTGGCCTGATTTGCACCCAGGACGGAAAAACACGTCGGATGCCGCGGGCGGGGAGGGCCCGCGTCCCGGCGGGCCGTTCAGCGGGAGCGATGATCCTATATTCAGCAGTACAACAGACCAATTTAACCGCGGATTCCACGGATCTCCACGGATCCAGAAGTAATTCAGAGTGGAAATCCAGATCAGATCCATTCACCTGTCGGGTGAAAGCCCAAGAATTTGCATTTGTTTGATAATCCGTGTTCATCCGTGAAATCCGTGGTTTCAACTGCATTTTCTAGGAGGATCAGCCCCGGCGCGCCGGGACGCGCGCCCTTCGGACAGGAAATTCCCGGGCCTAATCGATCGGTTCCGCGCGCTGCCTCGCGGATTGCATTCGCCCGGTTGTCCCGCCAGCTTCCGCACCATAGCCGCACATGCCCACGCAACGCATTGTCATTATTGGCGGAGGCTTTGGGGGGGTGAAGTGTGCCCAGACCTTGGGCGCACAGCTCCGCCGGGGCGACGCGGAGCTGATTCTATTCAATACGGAGAACCACCTCGTCTTCAGTCCCCTGCTGGCCGATGCCGTCGGCTCGTCGCTGAACCTGCTGGACGTGATCGTACCACTCCGTCAGCTCCTGCCCGGCGTCACCTGTCGGACGGAAGAGGTGCTGAACATCGACCTCGTCGCCAATCGCCTCGAATATGAGGGCTACGACGGCCAGCCCCGGCACCTCACCTACGACCATATCGTCATCGCCTGCGGCAATATTTCCAATCTCAACGTCGTGCCGGGCATGGCCGACCATGCGTTCCCGCTCAAGACGGTCGGTGACGCCGCCGTCCTCCGCACGCACATCCTTTCGCAAATGGAAAAGGCCGAGGTGTGCGACGACCCCGGGCGGCGACGCTGGTACCTGTCCTTTGTCGTCGTGGGCGGCGGCTACAGCGGCGTCGAAACCGCCGGCGAAATCAACGATCTCGTCCGCTCCAGTCGTCGCTTTTATCAGAACATACACGACGATGACATCACCGTCACCCTCATCCACTCGCGCGACCAGTTGCTCCCGGAAATCAGCCCGCAACTTCGCGAATTCGCCCGGGTGAAAATGGAACAGGCCGGCGTGACCATGAAGCTCAACGCCCGGGTGCAGCTGGCCACCGGCGAAGGCGTGGGTCTGAAAGACGACTTTGTCCCGGGCGGCACGATTGTCTGCACCATCGGCAGCACCACCGCCCCGGTCGTCGTGCGTCTGGACTCGCCCAAGGAAAAAGGCCGGTTGCTCACCGAGCCCGACATGCGCCTGCGGGGCCGCCGGAACGCGTGGGCCACCGGCGATTGCGCATGCATCATCAACGCCCATGACAACCAGGCTTCGCCTCCGACCGGCCAGTTCGCCGAACGCCAGGGCCGGCAATGCGCCCAAAATATCGTCCGCGTCATGCGCGGTGAGTCCACCCGCCCGTTCGCCTTCAAGGTCCTCGGCCAACTCTGCTCCATCGGCGGCCACAGTGCGGTTGCGGAGATGATGGGCTTCAAGTTATCGGGATTCCTGGCGTGGTTCACGTGGCGCGGGGTCTACCTGTTCAAGCTCCCCTCCTGGGATCGCCGCATCCAGGTCGGCTTTGACTGGGCGTGGCTCCTGTTCTTCCCGCGCGACCTCAGCTGCATCAAAACCGATGTCACCGACCGCGTGACCCACGCCCACTACGAGCCCGGCGACTACATTCTCAAACAGGGCGATCCCCCCACCAGTTTCTACGTCATCGAGAAAGGCGAGGTCGAGATCGTGCGCACCTCGCCCGAGAAACCGGAGGGCGAAGTCCTCGCTGTGCTTGGGGCCGGCAATTTCTTTGGGGAACAGGCGCTGCTCGGCAGCCAGCCCCGCTCAGCCTCGGTGCGGGCCCGCACCCCGGCCGAGATCGTCATCATGGGGCGGCATGTGTTTTCGAACATCGCGCAGTCCCTCGCCCCGCTCAAGCAGGCGCTCACGGCGGCCATCACCCGCCGCTCCACTAATTTCTGGGCGCAGCGACCGGAGGCGATGCATGCCCTGCGCCGCCTGCCCCTGACCGACTTCATCGAACCCGCCCCCACCCCGCTGCTCAAGCCGACGGACCGGCTCCTCGATGTCATGCGCGTGTTCGCCGACAGCAATGCTGACTTTTTCTATGTATCGACCGACGGCGTGCGGCTCGACGGCGTGGTCACGCTCACCGACCTGCTGCGCGCGCAGAATAGCGGCGCCACGGCCGGCACGCCCGCGAGTGATTTTATGATCAAAGAGCCGGCTTTCATCACGCAGACTGATACCGCCATGGTGGCCGCATCCGGTTTTCGTGAACGCGGCTTGAAATATCTGCCCGTCATTGCCGATCCGGCCAGCCGCCGCATCGTCGGTTATGTCCGCGCCCGCAAACTCATGGCCCGGGTGATGCAGGAGATCAAAACCGACGCCCCCTGGGGTGCCGCGTAAATCAGCAAGCCTGTCATTCTGATCCCTCAACCGGGCCTCTCCCACCCTGGATCATACTATTAAGCCGCGCACATTAGGCTGACAGCACGAGGCGTGAGGCAGGGCGGAGCGGCCCGCTCCGCCGCGGCGCACCGGGCCGGTGCGCCCTGCCTGTCAGGCTAACGTGCGAGCCTCAATAGTCCGCGCGAAGGATGACCGGCCTCGAACGGGTTAAGTTGTAAACTCTGTTTGCCAAACGTAACGTCCCGCGTAGCCTCTGCCCTTCCCTGCTCCCGGCGATGCAAGACCTCACCGACCTCTACCAATCCGTCATTCTCGACCACAACCGCCGCCCGCGGAATTACTCGGTTCTGCCCACGGCCAACCGCGTGGGCAGTGGCAACAACCCCATGTGTGGCGATCAATTCACCGTCTATGTACAGCTCGACGGCGATCGCATCGCCAACGTCAGTTTCCAAGGCAGCGGCTGCGCCATCTCGAAGGCCAGCGCCTCCCTCATGACGGTCAACCTCAAGGGCAAGACCATCGCCGAGGCCGAGGTCATTTATGCCGGCCTGCACCAGATGGTAACCACCGGCAAGGTGGGGGAAGATGACATGTCCGACCTCGCGGCGCTGGCCGGCGTCTATCAGTTCCCCGCCCGCATCAAATGCGCCACGCTCGGCTGGCACGCCGCCCTCAACGCCGCCAAGGGCGACGAGCAACCCGTCACGACCGAAAAACCGAGCGATTGAAGCCAATTTGTCGGTCGGGCTTTACGCCCGACGTGTCGGGGGTAAACCCCGACCTACCGCCGAAAATAAATTCATGAGCCCCGCCTGGAAAAACCTCCGCGCCGATTTCCCCATCCTTGACCAGCAGGTCAACGGCCAGCCGCTCGTCTACCTCGACAACGCCGCCACCTCGCAAAAGCCACAGTGCGTCATCGACGCGCTCGTGAATTATTATCAGCGCGACAACGCCAATGTTCACCGTGGCATCCACACCCTCTCGATGCGGGCCACCTTCGCCTACGAGGCCGCCCGCGAGCGCAGCGCCAGATTCCTCAACGCCACTGAGCCGGGCGAGATCGTCTTCACCGCCGGCACGACCGACAGCATCAACCTCGTTGCCAACGCCTGGGGCGATGAGAACCTGAAGCCCGGCGACGTCATCTTACTCACGGAGATGGAGCATCACTCGAACATGGTGCCCTGGCAACTGCTCGCCCGCCGCACCGGCGCCAAGCTGCGCTATCTGCCCGTCGTTGCGGGCGATACCGGACTGCTGGACCTCGCTCAGCTCGACCAGGTGCTCACGCCCGAGGTGAAGATTTTCGCTTTCACCCACGTTTCCAACACCCTTGGGGTGATCAATCCCGCGGCCGAGCTGTGTGCGGCGGCGAAGAAAGTCGGCGCGCTCACGGTCGTCGATGCCGCCCAAAGCGCCGGCCACTTGCCGCTCGATGTCCGCGCGATGGGCTGTGATTTTCTAGCCGTCTCCGGCCACAAGATGTGCGGCCCCACCGGCGTCGGCCTGCTCTACGGCCGCCAGGCGCTGCTCGACGCCATGCCGCCCTACCGCGGCGGCGGCAGCATGATCTCCAACGTCGAGTACTTTGAAAGCAAGTGGGCCCCGGCCCCGCAGAAATTCGAGGCCGGCACGCCCAACATCGCCGATGTCATCGCGCTGGCCCGCGCGATGGATTACCTCGACGATCTCGGCCGCGAGGCCATTGCCCGGCATGACGAGCAACTCGCCGCGCTTGCCTACGCGCGCCTAGCGAGCGAGATCCCCGGTATCCGGATGCTCGGGCCGGCCCGCCACCGCAGCGGCGTTATCAGCTTTGATCTCCCCGGCATACACGCCCACGACGTCGTGACGATGGCCGACCAGGAAGGGGTCGCCCTTCGCGGCGGCCACCACTGCAATCAGCCCCTGATGCGCAAACTCGGCCTCAGCTCCACTTCCCGCGCCAGCTTTTACCTTTACAACACCGAGGCCGAGATTGAGCGGCTGGTGGTCACGCTCCAGAAGATCCAGAAATTCTTCGCGGGCTAACCACCTGATTTCTGGCGGTCGGAGGGGCTTTACGCCCCGATTTCTTCACGCAGCATGAGGTCATGCCCTTCGACCCGCTCCACGGCCACGAGGCCCTCCGACACGGTCGCAGGTCGGATTCCGGAGCCGAGTATTTCCTGACTTTCTGCACGACGGACCGCCGCCCCGGATTAACTGCGCCGAATATAATGAAGGCCATTTGGTTCGAGGCCGACAGACTTTGCATAGAATCAATATCGCGCCAAGCTCCTGACGCCGGACCAAGTGTGGTCCGGCTATTTCTGCGGCGAGGATGAATGGAAATGGTTTGAGCCGCTGACCGATTACTCGTGCCCTCAACCTGAATGGCTGGAGGAAGAATCGGGGCGTAAAAGCCCCTCCTACATCCTTCAAATCGACCCGACTGGCCATCCCAGCCTACCCATTACCGCTCAGCCCCCCCAAGCACCGCCCAATCTATGACAATATATGCGTAGCCGAGACGACGCGATTGGGTTAGCCTATCGGTCTTATGGTGTCACCACGCAGCACCGTCCAAGTCTCGATCGAACCCGCGCTCGAGCTTGTCCGGAAATACAACATTCCCGGGCCGCGTTACACGTCCTACCCGACGGCGCCGCAGTTCTCGGAAGCCATCGACCGCACCGCGCTGCTCGCGGAAATCGCCCGGGACAACCGGGACTCGGCCGCGCCGGCCCTGAGCCCAGTCGAAGGGCCCCTCTCCCTCTATTTCCATCTGCCGTTCTGCGAAACGCTGTGCTGGTATTGCGGTTGCACGACCGTCATCACCAAACGGCTGGCCTCCGCCGGGGAATACGTCGGCTGGCTGGAAAAGGAACTCGCGCTCACCGCGCCCCTCCTTAACTCCGCCCGCCCCGTCACCCAACTGCATTTCGGTGGGGGGACCCCGACGTTCCTGCCGCCGCTGGAAATCGACCGCCTGGCGGCGGCCATCCACCGGCACTTCAAGTTTGCCCCCGACTCGGAGAACTCCGTGGAGATCGATCCGCGCCGCCTGACCAAGGAGCACGTCGAGGCCTTCCGCCGGCTCGGCTGCAACCGCGCCTCGCTGGGCGTGCAGGACACCAACCCTGAGGTTCAGCTGGCCGTCCACCGCTGGCAACCGTTACAGCAGACCGCCCAGGCCATCACCTGGCTGCGCGAGGCCGGTTTTCAGTCCGTCAGTCTCGACCTCATCTACGGCCTGCCCTTGCAGACCCCGGAATCTTTTACCAGGACGCTGGACGAAATCATCTCCCTCAATCCCGACCGGCTGGCCGTCTTCAGTTACGCCCACGTGCCGTGGATCAAGCCGGCGCAGAAAATTTTCGATGACCGCCAGCAACTGCCGACCACCGAGGCCAAGCTCGCGATGCTGATGACCGCGGTTTCAAAACTGACCGCCGCGGGCTATGTGCAGATTGGCATGGACCACTTTGCCCGGCCCGACGACGAACTCGCCATCGCCTTCACCGATGGCACGCTGCACCGCAATTTCCAGGGCTACACCACCCGCGCCGGCGCCTCGCTGTATGGCTTCGGCATGTCCTCGATTTCGGAAACCGACCGGGCCTTCCGCCAAAATTACAAGGAGCTGCCCGACTACATCGCCGCCCTCGAGGCGGGTCGACTGCCGATCGAGCGCGGCTATCTGCTGAGCGATGACGACCGTCACCGCCGCACCATTATCTCCGCTATCATGTGCGGCAAGAGTCTGGACTTTGCCCGACTCTCCCAACGGCTGGGTCACGACTTCGCGACCACCTACGCGGCGGAGCTGGCCTCGCTGGCCGACCTGGAAACCGACGGCCTGCTGGTGCGCACGGCCCACCGCCTGCAGGTGACCGAGCTCGGCCGGCTTTTCCTGCGCATCATCGCGATGCGCTTCGACGCCCACCTCACAAAACGTCCGGGCGGTTTTTCGAAAACGGTGTGAACCTCCCATGGCTTATCGCATCGGTAAAATCTTCGAGATCGAAAGCGGGCACCTTCTCTCCAAGCATCCGGGCAAGTGCCGCTTTCCCCACGGCCACAGCCGGCGGGTCGAGGTCGTGCTGGCGGCCGACACGCTCGACGCCAACGACATGGTGTGCGACTTCAAGGCGGTGAAGCTGGCCCTCACGACCTTTCTCGACACGTGGGACCACGCCCTCGCCCTCAACACCGACGATCCCAATTTTGCCTTCTTCCAGGAGAAGCACGGGGCCCGCCTCATTCCTTTCGCGCACACCGACCCCACGACGGAAATCATGGCCCGGACCGTCTGCGATGAAGTCAGTCGCGCGCTCGTCATCGCCAACCGGCAGGGCGACTTCGCCATCCCGGCCGGCGTCCGGGTGGAGCGCGTGCGTATCACCGAAACCAGCTCCAGTTGGGCCGAATATTCACCCTAAGCTGGATTGTTTACGGGATTGTCGGCGAACCCGTTTGCTGTCATCCAGTCCGACTGTGAATCCCTCCCCTGATGATGCGGCGATCCTCGCCTTGGAGCGCCCGCACCGCGACCTGCTGACCTACTACCTGCTAAGTAGCCTGGTTATTCCCCCGGTGTTTCCTTTCGTCGCCCCG
>JANMVS010000583.1:0-2237 GCA_031392885.1 Verrucomicrobiota bacterium | reverse complement strand
TTCCAGCCCAAGGACGCGGCAATGGTTTGCCAGTAGCCGAAGCGATGGGGCGAGGCCGGCTGGTCCAGCGCGGCGTTCAAGCACAGCCTTGAGCCGGCGCGCGAAAAGCCCGCCCGCAGCCCGGCCCCGGAGGCGACAAGTAGTGCGTGATCCCGGGGATCGGGTCGGGCCGACACCGCCGCGGCGAAACGGCGGTGCCGCAGCCCGCTAACGAGTGCGGTCAGGTCGAGCCATGGCCAGCGGTGCAGATGGTATTTGCCGCGGAAGGCGGTCCAGGGCGCGGTGAACGGGATGAGTTCGATCTCCGGGCAGAAGCGCCGGACGAGCGGCTCGGCGTGCGGCTTGGCCAGCAGCGTCACTCGCGAATGGCGGGCCGCCTCGCGCAGGAACGGAATGGCCATCGCCACATCGCCGATTCCCCACAATTCCACGACCAGCAGGCGCGGTCGGTGGTCGGGGTGGCTCGGCAAGAAACTTTGCATGGAGCCGTTATCCTGTTTTTGTGGCCGGCATGGCAAGCCCTGTGGCCAGTCCCTCGTTACCATCCAACCGGCCGCTGGTCATGGCCGGGCTTTGCGCGCTGGCCGGGCTGGGGGTGTTTCACTTTTTTGGAAACTCGGCGCGGGGGTACATCGAGACGCGGTCGCTCTTCTATTGGTGGGGGCATCAATGGTCCGACCCCGCTTCGGAGAGCGAGCATGGGTGGCTGATTCTGGCGATCGCGGCGTGGCTGTTTTGGCGGAATCTGCGGACTGGAGTCGAAAGTCAAACGGCGAAAGCCGAAAGCCAGACCAAGCCCTCGGCTTTCGACCTTCGACTTTCGACTTTCGCCATGCTCGGCGGTCTGGCCGTGCACTTGCTCGGCTATGTCATGCAGCAGGGACGGATTTCCATCGTCGGCCTGCTGCTCTTTACGTGGGGGGCGCTGGCGTTTGCGGGCGGCACGCGCTGGGGGCGGGCCGCGGCGTTTCCGCTGGCGTTCATGGTCTTTGCCATCCCGCTCAACGTGCTTGATACGGTGGGATTTTATCTGCGGCTCGGGGTGATCGACACGGCCTGGCACCTGGCGCGGGCCCTGCACATCGACGTCATCCGCAATGGCACCCAGCTGCTCGCGCCCGACGGCCGCTACCAGTATGATGTGGCGGCGGCCTGCTCGGGGATGCGCTCGCTTATGGCCCTGGCGGCGTTGTCGCTGCTGCTGGGCTACTTGAACTTCCGCTCGTGGTGGGCGCGAGCGTTTATCGGGCTCCTGTGTTTCCCGTATGCTTTTGTCGGCAATGTCGCGCGCATTTTTGCGATCATTGTGGCGGCCACCTGGCGGGGCCAGGCCGCGGGCGAAAAGACTCACGACGTGATGGGCTTTGGCGTCTTCCTCATCGTGCTCGGGCTGGTGCAGCTGACGGTGTCGTACCTGCAGCGCCGGAACCTCGGCAACCCGCTCCCCGCCGGGCTTCGAGGCAAGAGTAACCCAATGGGTTACTCTGCCGCGGAGGCCTCGCGGGCGGCGGAGTGGGGCGCCGTGAGCCTCACGGGCATCGCGCCGAGGGAGGGTGGCGGTTTTCCCGAAAATCCTCCCCAGAAAGTTTGTCATATAATAGATGACAAACTTCCCGGGGGCGGACCGGTTGGGCGGAGCGCGTTGCTTCCAACGCGCTTGGAACGGCGGGAGGGCGGGCCGCTCCACCACTGGCGATCGGCGGCGGCGGTCGTGCTTTGCGCCGGGCTCGTGGCTTGGGCGGCGCAGCGGTTGGACGGGCTCCCCTTGAATCCGCGCGTCGGCATCAAGCTGGCGCCGGATGGCGTGAATCCCGTGGCCCTGCCCGCTTATCTGGGCACGGACTGGGAGGGGCAATCTGCGGACATCACCGCGATCGAACGCGAGGTGCTGCCACCGGACACCGGATTCTCGCGCAAGACCTACGTGTCCCTGCACAATTTAAATCAACGCGTCTTTGTCTCCATCGTGCTCAGCGGCCGCGATCGCACCTCGATCCATCGCCCGGATATCTGCCTCGTCGGTCAGGGTTGGACGATCAACGACCGCACGACACACCGCTTTACCTGGCCCTCCTTCGCCAAGGCTTCCGCCGCCACGGGAGCTAAGGCGGACAAGTCGGAGGGCAAGCCCGGTCTGACGTATGCGGCCGTGCCCGCCACGCTCCTCCGCATCGAGCGCGAGTTGACGACGCCTCGCGGGGACAAGGTCAAAGTCCCGGCCCTCTTTGCCTACTGGT
>JANMVS010000563.1:0-12914 GCA_031392885.1 Verrucomicrobiota bacterium | reverse complement strand
CGCCGGCGGCCCATTGTGGCTTATCGAGGAAAGTTTCCCTGGGGCCTAAAGGGGTCGGGCAACTCCTCCGGAGGCGCCGCTCCGCCCGACCGGCTCATCCGGTGGATTCGCCCGACCCACGATACCGTTATTTTTATGGGTCAGCCTCCGGCGCGAGCCTCTGCCCTTATTTTCCCACCGGCAACGGATCAACCACCAGACCCGGCGCCGTCCGGTGCTTGCCGGCCAACCGATGCGTGAAGCGATCCATATAGATATAAATGACCGGCGTGATGTAGAGTGTCAGCATCTGCGATACGATCAGCCCGCCCACGACCGCGAGCCCCAGTGGCCGGCGTGAATCCGCGCCCGCCCCCAGGCCGAGCGCGATCGGCAGGGCTCCCGCCAGCGCCGCAAACGTCGTCATCATGATCGGACGAAACCGCACGAGACACGCCTCGACGATGGCCTGCTCGGCATTGAACGCCGCCCCTTGCTCGCGCTCCTTCGCGAGCGCGAAGTCGATCATCATGATGGCGTTTTTCTTCACGATGCCGATGAGCAGAATGACCCCGACGTAACCCATGATGTTCAGCTCCTGGCGAAACGCCCAGAGCGTAAACAGCGCCCCGAAGCTCGCCGCCGGGAGGCCGGAGAGAATCGTCAGCGGGTGGATGAAATCCTCGTAGAGCACGCCGAGCACGATGTAGATGACGATGATCGCCGCGGCGATGAGGAGGCCCATCCCCGCGAGCGAATTGGCGAACGCCTGCGCGGAGCCGACGAAACTGTAGCTGACGGTCGCCGGCAGCGCCTGCCGCGCGATGGTTTCGATGGCCGCCGTGGCGTCGCCGAGCGCGATCCCCGGTCGGAGGTTGAAGGAGATGGTCACCGCCGGCAGCTGACCGAGGTGATTGACCGTGAGCGGACCAACATCGCGCCGCAGGCTGGCGACCGTGTCGAGTGTCACCAGCTTGCCGCTTTTGCTGCGCAGATGGATAAGCGAGAGTGCCGCGGCCTCGCGCTGGAATTCCGGCGCGACCTCCATGATGACGAAATATTGGTTGGTCGGCGTATAGATGGTGGAGACCTGGCGGGACCCGAACGCGCTGTAGAGTGCGTCCTCGATCTGCTGCGGAGTGATGCCGAGCGTGGCGGCGCGGTCGCGCTGGATGTCGACCCGCAGTTGCGGACTGGTGATCTGCAGGTCGGAGTTGACGTCCACGAGCTGCGGCAGCTCCCGAATTTTCTGCTCGAGCCCACCCGCAGCCAGGTAGAGCTCCTTGAGGTCGCTCCCGGAAAGCGTGAACTGGTAGAGCGCCCGGGTGAGCTGGCCGCCGATGCGGATGGCGGGCGGGATCTGCGGGAAGGCGCGGAAGCCCGGGATGACGCCAAGTTTTTTGCGCAGGTCCCCCATGATAACCCCAATGGGCGGTCGTTCCCGGCGCGACTTGAGGCGCATGAAAATGCGGCCCTGATTCGAGGTGGAGTTGATCGAACCGCTCGAGCCCATCGAGGACATCATCGCGTCGACGTAGGGCTGCGCCGCCACAATGGCCGCCGCCGCCTGCTGGTGCCGCATCATCTCCTCGAACGAAATATCCTGCGCCCCCTCCGTGAATACCAAAATGAGCCCGGTGTCGTCGGTCGGAATGAACCCCTGCGGCAGCACCTTCACGAGCCCGACCGTGAGCACGGCCATGAGCCCGGCGACACTGATAACGGCCACCCGGTGGCGCAGGCTGGCGTGCAGGGTGCGCTCGTAAAACCGGTGCAGGGCGGCAAACACGCGTTCGCTCCATTGGTAAATCTTGCCGTGCGCGCTGTCCCCGGCGTGCACGCTGCCGAGGTGCGGATGGAGAAAGCGGCTGCAGAGCATCGGCGTCAGGGTGAGCGACACGACGCCCGACACGAGGATCGCCGCCGTGATCGTGACCGCAAACTCGTGCAGCAGCCGGCCCAAAATCCCACCCATGAACATGAGGGGGATGAACACGGCGACGAGCGACAGGGTCATCGACAGAATGGTGAAGCCGATTTCGCGCGAGCCCCGGAACGCGGCCTCGCGCACCGGCACGCCCGCCTCGATGTGGCGCACGATGTTTTCCAGCATCACAATCGCATCGTCCACCACGAAGCCGACCGAGAGGGTGAGCGCGAGCAACGAGAGGTTGTCGAGGGAGTAGCCGCAGAAATACATCACCACGAACGTGCCCAACAGCGCCATCGGGATCGCCACGCTCGGGATAAGCGTCGCGGCCAGCGACCGGAGAAACAGAAAGATGACCAGCACCACCAATGTGATGGAGATCATCAGGGTGGTCTGCACATCGTGCACGGAATCGCGCACCACCTCGGAGGTGTCGCGCAAGACGCTGAATTTAACGGACTCGGGCAGCTGTTTCTGGATCAGCGGCATGAGCGCCTTCACGCGATTGGCGACCTCCACGGTGTTGACGCCCGGCTGCTTCTGCACCGCGAGCACCATGGCGCGCGCCGGATCGAGTTTGCCGTCGGTGCGCTCGGCGTACCAGGTGGCGACGCGTACGTCCTGCACACTGTCGATCACCTGGGCCAGTTCACCAAGGCGGACCGGGGCGCCGTTGCGGTAGGCGACGACGGTGCCGGTAAATTCGGCCGCATTGGTCAGCTGGCCGCTGGCGAGGATCTGCACCGACTGGCGGTAGCCGTCGAGCAGGCCGGTGGGTTGGTTGACATTGTGGGCACTGAGCGCGGTGCGCACCTCGTCGAGGGTGATGCCGCGGCTGGCGAGCAGGCGCGGGTCGAGCCGGACGCGCAGCGCATATTTCTGCGCACCGAACACCTGCACCTGCGACACCCCGGCCGCGGTGGAAATCCGCTGCGCCATCATCGTCTCGGCATATTCGTCCACCACGGAGAGCGGCAACGTGGGCGAACTGACCGCCAGATACATGATGGGTTGGTCGGCGGGATTGGTTTTGCGCAGCGACGGCGGCGACGGCATGTCAGTCGGCAGACGCCGCTGGACGGCGGCAATGGCGGCCTGCACATCCTGCGCCGCGGCGTCGATGTTGCGCTCCAGGGCAAACTGCAAGGTGATCTGCGTGCTGCCCGTGCCGCTGGTCGACGTCATCGAGTCGATCCCGGCAATGGTGGAGAACTGCTGCTCCAGCACGGTCGCGACGGCGCTGGCCATCGTCTCAGGCGTGGCGCCGGGTAGAGACGCACTCACCAAAATGGTGGGAAAATCGACATTGGGCAGGTCGCTGACCGGCAGAAGCCGGTAGGCCATGACGCCGAAGAGACCCAGCGCCACCGTGAGGAGCGTAGTCATCACCGGTCGGCGGATGCAGATTTCCGGGAGATTCATGGCGGCCGGTTCAGGCTTTCTTCGGCGCCGCGGTCGGAGCGGTGGTGACCGGCTGGCCGGAAAGCATGCGAGGCTCGGCCTTCATGCCGGGGAGAAGCCGCAGCTGGCCGTCCGTGACCACCGTCTCGCCGGCCTTGATGCCATCGGAGAGCAGCGTGGTGTCGCCCGCCGTCCGCGCGACCTTGATTTTGCGCAGCTCAACCGTCGAGTCGGGCTTCAATACATAAGCGGTGGCGCCGACCTGGCTGTTGAGCACCGCCGTGGTCGGGACGACAATGGCGTCACGGTCCAGGCCGAGCTGCGTGACCACGAAGACAAAGCGGCCGGGCCAGAGCGCCTGGTCGGCATTGGCGAAAACCGCCTTGAGGGTGATCATGCCCGTGCTGGGATCGACGGTGTTGTCGATAAACTCCAGCTGGCCGTTCTCGCGGGTGGCTCCGGTGGTGGGGTCGGTGACCGCCACGGTGACGCGGCCCGCGGCCCGTGCCGCCCGGATCTCCTCCAGCGCGCGGTCCGGGACGGCATAGCTGACGGCGATCGGGGCGAGCTGATTAATGGACACGAGCGAGAAACTGTTGTCGTTGGCCTTCACCAACGCCCCCTCGTGCAGCAGGCGCTGGCCGGTGCGGCCGGCAATCGGCGCGCGAATCTCGGTATAACCCAATTGGAGCTCCGCGTTGGCCACCGCGGCCTCCCGCGCCTGTACGTCGGCTTTCGTCGTCTGGACCCTGGTCAGGTACTGGGCGTACGCCTCCTTCGAGATGGCCGATTGCTGATCGAGGTGCGCGTAGCGCTCGGCCTCGGCGTCAGCCTGCGCGGACTGCGCGCGGGCGGTGGCCAGGGCAGCGTGCGCCTGCAACAGGACATTTTCAAACGGCCGGCGGTCGAGGGTGACCAGGCGGTCACCCACCTGCACCTCGTCGCCTTCCTTGAAATGGATCTGCGCGATGATCCCGTCGACCTGCGACTTCATGCTGACGGTGCGCAAGGCCTGCACCGTGCCGATGGATTCAACGCGCCGGGGCACATCCTGCTGCTCGGCGACGGCCACCTGCACGGGGACCGCGGGCGTGGCGCCGGCTTTGGGCGTGGACGAACGGCTGCAGCCTGCCGCCAGCAGCAGCGCAGAGGAAAACACGCAAAGCAGGGAGGAACAGCGGGGGATCATGGGGATTTTCACCGGAGCAGGGGGTGCCGGGCAACAGGACTGGAGGCCTAGCCCGGATAACCCGAGCAGGCGTGAATGCGGAAAAAGATTTGGCACAGGGTGTGGTTTCGGTTGCGAGCAGAGGGTGAACTATCCGGGCTAGGGGTAAGCCAGCTTGATTTTCCTGGCAAGGTTCGCCAGCCGTTAAAGACAATAACCCAGGATGGCTGATTCGCCGCTTGGCGCGGCGAACGGTCTGACCTAGTCTAGATGCAGCCCCATGCCCTACGTTCTCGCCCTCGACCAAGGCACCACTTCCTCCCGCGCAATGGTCTTCGACCGGCGGGGTCGGGCGGTGGCAACCGCGCAACAGGAATTCGCGCAGCATTATCCGCGGCCCGGCTGGGTGGAACATGACCCGCGCGACCTGTGGACGACGACACGGCGCACCGCGCTGGCCGCCATGGCGGAGGCGAACCTGACCGGGAAAAACATCGCGGCGATCGGCCTCACCAACCAGCGCGAAACCACCCTGCTCTGGGACCGGCGCACCGGCCGGCCGCTCCACCGCGCCATCGTGTGGCAGGACCGCCGCACCGCGGATTTTTGCGACCGGCTGAAAAAACAAGGACTCGGGCCATTGTTCCGCAAAAAAACCGGTCTGCTGCTCGATCCTTATTTCTCCGGCACCAAGCTCCGCTGGCTGCTCGATCATATTCCCGGCGCCCGCCGGCGCGCCGAAAAAGGCGAACTCGCCTTTGGCACGGTGGACACCTGGCTGCTCTGGCAGCTGACGAATGGCCGGGTGCACGCCACCGATGTCTCCAATGCCTCGCGCACCCTGCTGCTCAATCTGCACACGGGCGAGTGGGACCACGAACTTCTCAAAATTCTGCGCATCCCCGTGGCGGTGCTGCCCGCCGTGCGGGCGAGCAGTGGGATTTTCGGCGAAGTAACCGCCCTGCCCGCCTTGCGCGGCGTACCCATCAGCGGCATCGCCGGCGACCAGCAGGCCGCGCTCTTTGGCCAGGCGTGTTGGACGCCGGGGATGGCCAAGAACACCTACGGCACCGGCTGCTTTTTGCTCATGCATACCGGCAACCGGCCGGTGGTCTCGAAAAACCAACTGCTCACCACCATCGCGTGGAAGCTTGATGGGCGCATCGAATATGCCCTCGAAGGCAGCGTGTTCATCGGCGGCGCCGTCGTGCAGTGGCTGCGCGACGGGCTCGGACTCATCGCGAAGTCCGGCGACGTGGAGAAGCTCGCCGCGCAAGTCCCGGACAACGGTGGCGTCTATCTGGTGCCCGCCTTCGCCGGACTTGGGGCGCCGCATTGGGCCGCCGGGGCGCGCGGCCTCATCACCGGCCTCACCCGCGGCAGCAACGCCGCGCATCTCGCCCGGGCCGCGCTGGAAAGCATCGCCTACCAGAGCACTGACCTCCTCCGCGCGATGGAAGCCGACTGCGGAAAAAAACTGCGGGGACTGCGCGTGGATGGCGGCGCGACGGTCAACAACGTCCTCATGCAATTTCAAGCCGACCTGCTCCGCGTGCCCGTCGTCCGTCCCCGCACCACCGAGACGACCGCACTCGGCGCCGCCTACTTCGCCGGCCTCGCCGTCGGCTACTGGAAGAACCGCGCTGAGATCGCCCGGCTCTGGTCGGCCGACCGGATGTTCCGCGCGCAAGGCTCCGCCACCGAATCCCGCCGGCTCCAGGCGGAGTGGCACCGCGCGGTGGAGCGAGCAAAGCTCTAAACGGCCAGAAGTATGAACCGGCTCCAAGCCATCACCCGGTTGCGCGCGGGGGAAACGTGGGCGGTGCTCATCATCGGGGGCGGCGCCACCGGACTCTACGCGGCGCTCGACGCCGCCAGCCGCGGTTACCGCACCCTGCTGCTGGAGCGCGGCGACTTTGCCTCCGGCACCTCGAGCCGCAGCACCAAGCTCATCCACGGTGGCGTGCGCTATCTGCGCCAGGGCCGGCTGGGGCTCGTCAACTCGGCGCTGCGCGAGCGCACCCGGCTGTTCCAGAACGCCCCGGATCTTGTCCACCCGCGCGACTTCATCGTGCCGGTCTATTCCCCGTGGGAAAAATTCTTCTACGGCACCGGCCTGAAATTTTACGACCTGCTCGCCCGGGGCCACCAGCCGCAGGCCTCGCAGGTGCTGGGGCGCGACGCCACGCTCGCTGCGTTGCCCACGCTGCAACCCCATCGACTGACCGGTGGCGTGCGTTACTTCGACGGACAGTTCGACGATGCGGCGCTCGCGGTGGCCCTCGCCCACACCGCCACGCAGCAGGGCGCCACGCTTTTGAACTATGCGCCGGTCACCGCACTGCTCAAGGCCGGTGGCCGGGTCTGCGGCGTCACTGCGTGCGACACTGAAACCGGGGATACTTTTGAGCTGCACGCCCGCGTCGTGCTCAATGCCACCGGTGTGTTTGCCGACGGGGTCCGCCGCCTCGACGAACCCGCCGCCGCACCCACGCTCGCCCCGAGCCAGGGCGCGCACGTGGTGCTGCCCCGCCGATTCCTGCCGGGCGAAAGCGCGCTGATGATCCCCAAGACCAGCGACGGTCGCGTCCTCTTTGCCATCCCGTGGCACGACCGCGTGCTCATCGGCACCACGGACACAGCGGTGACGGACCTCGCGTGCGAGCCCGTTCCGTTTGCGGAAGAGATCGACTTCCTGCTCGCCCACGCGTCCCGCTACCTGGTCCAGGCGCCGACGCGCACCGACGTGCTCAGCACCTTTGCCGGGTTGCGCCCGCTCCACAGGGGCGGCGCCGGCCCCACCCACGCCTTGCCGCGCGACCATATCATCACCTTCTCGCCCACGGGACTCGTCACCATCACCGGGGGCAAGTGGACCACCGCACGGCGGATGGCCGAGGAGGTCATCGATCGCGCCGCCGCGCTGGCCGGCCTCCCGATCAAGCCGTGCCGCACCGCCGCCCTGCCGGTGGCGAACCCGCTTCCCGCCGCCGCTTGCGTTCCTGACGATTCTTTTGTCCTCGCCGCCGCGCGCGCGACCATGGCCCGTTCCGTGGAGGACGTGCTCGCGCGTCGCTCCCGGCTGTTGTACCTCGATGCGCGGATGGCGGTCGATGCGGCGCCGCGGGTCGCCGCCTTGCTCGCGTCGGCGCTCAGCCGCGATGCCGCCTGGCAGGCCGACCAAGTAAAGTCCTTCTGCGCCCTCGCCGACCGGCACTTGCTGTAAGGACTGCTTCGCCCACCCGCCGGTGAAATCGAGGGAATATCTCCCGCGACCCGCGCTCGTACGGTGACATGTCTCCCCGCCCATTCATCACCGTCCTCGCCTCGTCTTTTCTCGCTCTCAGCCTCCGGGCCGGGCTCGCGCCCTCTGCGGCCGAAGCGGTGCCGCTCCCGGTCGGCGCCCGGGTGCCCGCGGTCACGGTGAAGGCAATTGACGGCACCGACCTCGAACTCACTGCCACGCTAGAAAAAAAGCCCACACTGCTGATTTTCTACCGCGGGAGCTGGTGCCCGTATTGCAACAAACACCTCGCCGCCATGGCGGAGATTGAGCCGCAACTGCTGGCGCTGGGCTATCAGATCATCGCCCTCAGTCCGGACGAGGCCAAGGGCCTGGAGGCGGCCACCGCGAAAAGTCATCTCTCTTACCGCCTGCTATCCGATCACGCCATGCAGGCGGCCTCGGCCTTTGGGGTGGCGTTCCGCGTGGACGAAAAAACCATCAAGGCCTACTCCGGCTATGGCATCGCGCTCACGCCGGTACCGGGCGAGCCCGCCGCGCGCTGGTTACCCGTGCCCGCCGTCTATATTATCGGCCGCGACGGCAAGGTAAAATTCGTCCACACCGACCCGGACTATAAGGTGCGCCTCTCCGCGGCCGCCGTCCTGGCCGCCGCCCAAGCGGCACTTTAATCCCGACGGAACCGAGCCCCGGAGGCCGGGATGCGGGAAACTAATTATCCGCCCGTCTGCGAGGCGGGCTTGCAGCCGGGCCGGGGGATGTGCAAATGTGGCGGCCCACCCTTCTGCCCGTCGCATGAAAATTTCCCGTTTGTTTGCCTCGCTCCTGCTGGTGTTAACCTTCGGCCTCTCGGGCCCCGCCCAAGAGAGCAGTGATTTCACCGCCCTCCGCGCCAAGGCGGAAAAGGGCAACGGCATCGCCCAATACAACCTGGGCCTGGCCTACCTCGAGGGCCACGGCACGGCCGTGGACCCGACGGCGGCTTTTGTCTGGCTCTCGTTGGCCCGGGAAAACGGCGCCCGCGGCCGGGCGCTCGACAATCTGATCGCCACGTTCGACCGGGAAACCCTGGAAGCCGCCAAACTACGACTCGCAAGTTTTCGGGCCACCACCGGTCTGAAAGCACCCGCGGCCCCGACGGCGCGCTCCGTTCCGGCCCCGGCCGTCCCGCCGCCCGGCCCCCGCGCTGCCCCGGAAAGTAAAGCCGCCCCCGGACCTGCCGCGCCGCGCAGTAACGCGATCGAGGAACCGGGCACCACCGCGCTGCGCAATGAACGCGATGCGCTTTTCGCCAGTGTGACGGACCTCTCCGGGGAACTGGCCAAGCTTCGCGTTGAGCGTGAACGCCTGCTCAACCGGGCGGCGGAAAGTGCACAAGCCGCCAATGAGGCCCGCGCCGCCAGCCGGGTTTCCGAGATCCACAGCGCCGAACTTGCCCGCAGTGCCGACGCCGCCCAAGCTGAACTCGTCCGCACCAAGCAGGCACTGACCGCCTTGACCCAGACGCCCAAACCGGCACCCGATACGGCCGCCCTGGAGAAGAAGACCCGCGAGCTGCAGACCGCACTGACCGAACTTGAGACCGCCCGCAATATCGGCCGCCAAGTCGAGGAGACGCTCAACAAGGTCAACGACCAGAAAGTTGCGCAGGAGGCCGCGCTCCGCACCTTGCAGGACAGCTCGACCAGTGCCACCCGTGAAGCCGCCAGCCTCAAAACCCAGCTGGCGACCCTCAGCGCCGCGGCCGTCACCGCCGAAAAGGAAGCCACCGACCTGCGGGCCGCCCAGGCCGAACTGAGCACCCGCGTAACGGCCGCCAGCTCCGCCGGCTCCAGCAGCGCCGCCACCATCGCCGGGTTGCAGGAAAAATTGGCCACCGCAACCGCCGAGACCACCCGCGCCAAAGCGGAAAACATCGCTCTCGTCCAGGCCCGCGATGAAGCCCGGCAGCAAGTGACCGCGACCACGGCCGAGCACACCGTACTTCAATCGGAGTTAGCCCAGCTTCGGACGCAACCGGCCACCCCGAAATACCCTGATCTCTCGGGCAAGGTGCGTGAGCTCGAAGCCCAATTAACCCAGGCCCGTCAGCCGGTCGCGCCGGCCTATCCCGATTTGCGCGACTCGGTCACAAAACTCGAGGCCCAAGTGGCCGACCTCGCCGCCGCGCGCGCGCTGCTCGCCGAACTCAAGACCGCCCTCGCCGCCAAGCCGGTCGCACCCGTCTACCCGGATTTGACGGGCCGCGTGCGGGAACTGGAGACGGCGCTCGCCGCGGCCCGCCAGCCGGTCCCTCCGGCCTATCCCGATATGTCGGGACGCGTGCATGAACTTGAGGTGCAGGCGAAGGAACTGCAGGCCGCTTTTGCGTCCCTTGCCACGGAGGCCGCGCAGGCTAAACAAGAGGTCGCCGTCGCGACCAAGGCCCGGGACGCCGCACTTAAGTCCGCCCCAGCTTACCCTGACCTTTCCGGAAAAGTCAGTGAACTGGCCGCCAAGCTGGTCGTGGCGGAAAAAATCGCCGCGAAACCCGCCGCCCCGGCCTATCCTGACCTCTCGGGCAAAGTCACCGAGCTGGCCGGCAACCTCGCCTCCCTCCAAAGCGACCGCGAGCGGATGCAGAAACTCATCGCCGACACCGGCAAATCGCTCCGCGACGCCACCACCGAAGTCACCCGCGTAAAGCAGGAAGCCGCCGGCCTCACCACGGCGAAGGTCGCTGCGGAACAGCAGACGGCCAAGCTCGCCGCGCAAAGCGCGAAAGCCGCCGCTGCGGAAAAGCAGGCCGCCACCCTGCGTCAGGAACGCGACAACCTTGCGACCAAGATCACCGAGTTGGCCGGTAATCTCGCCGCCCTGCAAAGCGACCGCGAGCGCATGCAAAAACTCCTGGCGGACACCGGGAAGAAACTTCGGGACTCCACCACCGACGCCGGCCGCATCAAGGAGCTCGAAGTCCAGGCCGCCAGCCTGAAGGGCGCCCTCGCCAGTGCCGAGTCCCAAGCTACCAGCCTGACCGCCGAGCGCGATGCCGGCCGCCAGGCCCTGGGCGAGCAACGCGCGGCGGCGGCGAAACTGGAGCAGGAAAAAACCCAGTTCACGGCCGCCCTGCAAGCGGCCCAGAACGCCGCCCCCCTTTATCCCAATCTGTCCGCTCGCGTGCAGGAACTTGAAGCCGCCTTGGCCGCCCGCCCCGTCGCGCCCGCTTATCCCGACCTTTCCTCAAAGGTGCGTGAACTGGAGACCCAGATGGCCGCCGCGAATCAACTGGCTGAACTGGCGGCCAAGACCGCCCGGGACTCCGGCCAGCAAAGTGCAGCCGAGCTGAACGCCGCCGGCGCGCAGATCAGCCAGCTCAAAGCCGCCCTGACCGAGGCCCGTCAGCCGACCACCCCCGCCTACCCGAATCTGGCCGGCAAGGTGGCCGAGCTGGAAACCAAACTGGCCTCCGCCCAAAACAAGCAGGGGGATGACGGGGCCCAATTGCGCCGCGAGCGCGACGAGCTTTCCGGCCGCCTGAGCGGTCTGGTCGGCGAGGTCGCCCAGTTGCGCAGTGATCGCGAGCGCATGCAGAAAATGCTCGCGGAAGCGGGCAAGCAGATGCGCGATGCCACCGCGGATGCCAGCCGCCTCAAGGAATTGGAAGCCCAGACGGCCACACTGCAGGGCGCGCTAACCGTCGCCCAAACCCAGACCGCGAGCGCGCAAGCCGCCTTGGCCGCCAAAAGCGAAGCTCCGGCCTACCCCGATTTAACGGGCACCGTCCGAGAACTCGAAAGCAAGGTAGCGCACCTGCAAACGGCGCTCGACGCCAAGTCGGCGGCCCCGGCGTATCCCGATCTTTCCAGCCGTGTCAGCGAACTCGAGGCCAGCTTGATCAACGTGCAACTTCAGCTGGCCACCTCCCAGATGGCGGTCCGCGCCGCCGAGCAAATGAAACCCGCGGCGACCGCCGCGCCGGCGGACTCCACAGATTTGAAAAAGCGGCTGGACGAAACCGAGGATAAACTCGCCACGGCGCTCCGCGGCTACGCCCTGCTGGAAAAGGAGCGGGATGCCCTGGCGGACCGGGCGAGCAAATCCGCCGAGGCCGTGACCGCCGAGCGCAATGCGCTGGCGGCCCAGGTCGCCGCGCTCTCCAGTGAGACCACCCAATTGAAATCGGGGGCCACCGCCTCAGCGGAAGCATTAAGCCAGCATGCCGCGCTGGCGGTGGATAAGAACAACCTCGCGATCCGTCTCGCTGACATGGAAGGCCGCGTCGCCGCGGCCCAAGCGGAGGCAACCCGCGCGCATGATTCCCTCGCCGCGCTGCAACGCTCCTCGGCACAGCACACCACCGACCTCGCGGCCACCCGCGCTCTGGCCCAGCAGTTGCAGGGCGCCAATGCCGTCCTCGCCACCGAAAATTATCAATTCAAGACCATGCTATCGCGCCCGGGCACCCCGGCCGGCACCCCCGCCGCGGCCCCGGTCGCCGTCTCCGCCCCGGCGACCCGCACGCACATGGTCGCCCCCGGCGATTCCCTCTCCCGCATCAGCGAGCGCTACTACCGTTCGGCCAGCCGCTGGCCGGAAATCTACAACGCCAACCGCGATAAGATCGGCCGGGACGGCGTCCTGCGCATCGGCACCGAGCTGCGCATTCCGTAAGCACCCCGGGGCCACCGCGGGCTCCCCACGCCCCGGGCCCGCCGCCGGGTTCTCCGCAACGTCAACTGATAGTATACTTAGGCCCGTGGGCCAGCCCCGGGATCAGGGCCCGAACCCCCACGGGCCTAAGTATACTATTAGTTGACAATTGGGCGGGGAGGGCCGCGGCGGCTCAGAACAGCCCGACGATCGCCGCCAGCGACACCAGCGAAGCAAGCACGCTGAGCACGATCGTGCCGGCGGCGAGCGCTTCGTCGCCCTTCAGCTCCAGCGCCATCGTATACGAGATGATGGCCGTGGGGCAGGCCAGGATGATCATCCCCAGCTTCAACTCGAGCCCGCCCAACCCGAAGGCGCGGCCCACCACCCAGCCCAGTACGGGCGACGCCACCGTCTTGATCAACGCGGAAGCCAGGGGAGTTCGCCACGCGCCGCCGAGCCGCACCGTCAGGAGCGAACCGCCCACGCCCAGCAGGCCGAGCGGCAGCGCCATCTCACCCAGTGCGGTGAATGTCTTGTCCACCGCCGGCGGGAGCGGC
>JANMVS010000555.1:0-9805 GCA_031392885.1 Verrucomicrobiota bacterium | reverse complement strand
GTAACAGCCGATGGGCTGACAAGCGTCGGCTTCAAGGTTGGGGCGTTCACGCGCGTTGCCATAGACCGTGCCGCCGGAGGAGAAGAAAATGAAATGGGGCCGGTCGGCCGCCGGGAGGGCGGCCAGGGCGTGCAGGATTTTTTCCAAGGCCGGCAGATCGTCCTGCCACTCGGTGCCGCCGCCCATTTCGGAAGTGGCGGGCAGGGTGCTCCAGGCCAGATGCAGCAGGGTGCCCGGACCGGCCAGACGGGCGGGTTCGGTCAGTTCCGCCAAGGGGTGAAAACCCTCGCCCCCGCTGCGCGAGAAAAGCTCGATCGGGTGGGCCGTTGTCCGGAAATGATCTGCGATGAGTGAGGCCAGCCGGCCGCGTCCGCCCGTCACCAGGATACGTGGTGACGACGGAACGGTTGGGGAAATCAATGGGGCGTCAGTCAGCGTCTGGTAGAAATTGGCCAGCGCTTCCGCACTGCGCCGCCAGCTGAAGTGCTTGGCGGCATAGGCTGTGGCGCCCTGGGCCAATCGTTCATCCAGCGCCCGGTCGGTGCGCAGCGCGCGCACCGCGGTGGCGATGCCGGCGGCATCGGCCGGGTCGAGCACGTAGGCGTCGATGCCGTGCCGCAGCGTCGCCCCGAGATTGGTGCGGGGCAGGATGACGGGACGGCCGATTGCGAAAAATTCCGGCAGCTTCGAGGGGAAGCGGTAGTCGTTGAACGCGTCGGTGCGGCCGGGCTGCACAAAAATATCCGCCAGGGCCAGCAGCGGCGGCAGGTGCCGGTGATGGTGGATTTGGCCGAGGGCGAGAACGTGCGGGGCCACTTCCGCCGTCAACGAGCCAAGGAAATCGACGGAGTCGAGGCCGGTCCGCAGCAGTATCGTCGCGCAACCTTCGCGGTTCAAGCGGAGCACGGCCGCATAGAGTTCTCTCATCTCGGCGGCATTGGAAGCATGGGCGTTGCCGTGGTAGAACAGCACGGTGGTGTCCGCCGACAGGCCCAGTGCATTTCGGAATTCCTGCGGCCGGGGCCGGGGATAAAAGTAACGCTCATCCGCGGCCGGGAACACCAAGTGGCCGGGCCGGCCGCCTGGAATGAACTCGCGGAGTTTGTCCGTGATGACCGTTACGCCATCAGCTTTGGCGAGCAATTGCCGGCTGCGCTGTGGATGGGCGAGGTCTTTGGGCACGAGCCGGTCGAGTTCCTCCGGCGACCGGGCTTCGAGCGCGGCAACACTGCGTTGCAGCGTTAAAGCAAGGATTTCCTGCTCGTTGTCCTCGAGGTGGACGACCAGCCGACCGCCGGATGCGGCGCGGACCTTTTCCGCGAGCTGGCGGACATTTTCCCGCGTGGTCCAGGCGTGGATGATGTCGGCGCCGCGGCCATCGGCAAAGACCACGCCGGCTTCCGCCTCGGCATGGGTGATGCCGCGAAAGCCGACCGCCTCATGATGGGCGAGGGTTTCGAGGTCATGCGGCACCGTCACCATGCAGCCGTGCCCGGCGGCGGAGAGTTCATTCGCTAGTGCGGCCACATGCAGCGCGCTGTTGGAGGCAAAGCTGCCGTAGAGGATGAAGAGGACATTCAGGGGGCGGTCAGTTTTGACTGCGGGGCCTGGCTCGGTCCGACGGGCATACCCCGGCAGGGCGACCCGCGCGGCGGTGAGGTCGATTTCCGGCCCGTGGTTTTCATCCGTGGCGATGCTAAAGGTCAGCTTGGTGGGGGCGACGACGGTCTGGCCGCTGGCCAGCCGGCCACGCAGGCGAACCGGTCCATGGCCGGCGACCAGATGGGTGGAGCTTTCGAAACCGGCTGAAGCTGCGCCAGCCTCATGCGGGAAGAGCGAGGGCACGTCGCGCCGCGGACGACCGAGTTGGCAGGGCAACTCCCGGTGGCCGTAGCGCAGGACGAGCTCGGTGAGCGTTTCACCGGGTTGGAGAGCCCATCCGCCGACGATGACGCGATCGCGCAGCACACCTTCCGCCAGCGGTTCATCGAGCACGGCCGTGAACGGCACGGGATCAACCGCCAGACTGAGCGTTTGGAAGCTGTGCCATGAGCCGTCGTCGGCTTGCGCCTCGAAATGCGCGAGGTGCACTCCGGCGGGCAAGGTGCCTTCGATCAGAAAACCACAAAGCGTCGCGGCCGGATGCTCAGGAAAGAGTCGGGATACATCGGAGCGAGCGGTTCGGCCCGTCATCGATAACTGACCCGCCGTTGTCGTCAGGCGTACGGGCGGGGCTTGGGTCAGGCCCTCCGCCAGACACCAGCCGATCAGCGATATTTTCCCGTGCCGCGCTCGCAGCGGACGGGGCGACTCCACTTCGCCATGAAATCTAAGGGCGGCAGTTGTGCTCATTCGCGGTAGGTGGGGAACGATACCCCGGAGCCTGCTCCGGCTTGGTCGGAATGTAGGAGCTTGCAGGCAAGCGATTCGGGTCGCCCGATAACGGACGACAGGTTGAATCGCTTGCCAGCAAGCTCCTACAAATGAGAGCAAAAATCGCAGGCATCGTGAGTTGGTGTTGGTTTGGTCAAATGCCTCGGGGCATGCCCCGAGGATCTATACTTCCAGATCCGTGTATATCCGGGCCATCCGTGGTTAATTCTCCGAGTCTTGCCTGGTCAGCGACCACGGAACTGCCGCTCCAGCGCACGCAGCCACGCCGTCCAGCGCCAGCTGCGCGAGGAATTCATGGCGCGTTGCTCGGAGTCGAGCTGCTCGAGGCGCTGTTGTTTCGCGGCAGCTTCGGTCCAATTCGTGCGGAGTTGCTGGTCCAGGGCGGTCAGCTGGTCGTTGGTGGTGCTGAGCTGGAGCCGCAGCCCGTCACATTTTATCTGGCCGGCGACGAGTTGCTGGTTGGCGTGGCCGATCTGGATCAGCAGCCCGTCATGCACCAACCGGCCGGCGGCCACCGCCTGTTCGGCGATGGCGAGTTGCTGGCGGGTGGCAGTGAACGCCTCATTGGTCACATGCTGCATGTGGCGCAGGTGCTCGTATTGCGCCTGCAGGTCGGCGCGGACATTTTCCAGGTGGCCGGCCTCGTCCGTTTTCTGATCGGCCAGCGTCTGGGCGGCCGCAAGCAGTTTCTCCACGGCGGCCAGCCGGGGGGCGAGTTCGTCGCGTTCATCCTCCAGTTCCATGATCCGGACCTGAGACAGGATCAACTGCTGGCGCACACGGTGGAGGAGTTCAGCCGTCTCGGTGGGGGCGGGCTTCATGGATTGCTCAATATCAAGCCGCCCCGCCCTGGGATGTGAAGCCTATTGTCCTGCCTAGCCCGCATTTTTCCCACTCGCCATGATATTTTGCCGGTGCTCGACGACGCTCAGCCCGCGTGGGTCCGGGACTTGGTCGGTCATGCGGGCTGAAACAACCCCGACTTGCCGGGGTTGTCTTAGCCCGGATATCCCGAGCAGCCGTGAATGCGGAAAAAGATTTGGCCCCGGGTGTGGTTTCGGTTGCGAGGAGAGGGTGAAATATCCGGGCTAGGAGTAGGAAACCACGAATGGACACCACTGAACACGAATTTGAAGGGGATCAGGCAAAAATCCCTCAACCCCAAGCCTTGGGATTTATCCCGATCCAATCCGTGTCATCCGTGGTAAAACTGCCGGGAGCCGGGAGCGAGGAAGCCAAACGATTGGCACAGAAGGCAACGGAGGAAACAAAGATTTTTAATTCCCAAATTTCTCCGTGCTCTCTGTCACCTCCTGTAAAATCTGCCGCGGTTCATTTTTTGCGCTTGCGGTACCTTCTGTTGAAAAGCCTGAGCTTGTCGAATGGGTGGCCAATCTTTCTGCGGAATTAAGGGTGAAAGCAGTGGAAAGAGAGATCAGCCATCGAGGGAATTGAGGAGACCGTGGATCTGGCGCGAAATTTCCCGCAACTTCGCCGTGAGTCGCCGGCCAGCCCCGCGCCAGCGGGGCTGCCCAAGCCGCACGTAGTTCCGAGCGCAGCGACCTTCGGACATCCCGGTGGGCCCGCCCGAGGCGGGTAAACGTGCCCCGGGAGTAGCGCTGGCGAAGTGGCGGCGGGCAAACTGACTGCCCTTATTGGCGAAGAATAAGCGCGCCACCTTCACTTGCGCTATGGCTGGTACTCCGGCACCAGGGCTTTGATGGCGAGTTTGAATTGATCCGTGTCGCCTGAGCCATCGGCCCGGAGCACGGCGTCCAGTCCTGTTTGGATCTCTGCTCCAAGGTTTGGGGCTGGCTGAGGAAGCGCATCACCTTGGCGTGCTCGGTGGCCACCCTGTTTTCGGTCTTATGGTTCAACTCCTCATAGAGCTTTTCGCCCGGACGCAGGCCCGTGAACTTGATCTCGATGTCGATGTCAGTTTTTTCTGTTTACCAGAAGAGCGGGCGAAAATGATCATTGGGCGTTGCCATGATCATCGTAAATGAGGGCAATTTAGGTTGCCATCCATTCTTGGTGACGTTTTATTCGTAATTATGCCTCTTAAATTAATGACCAAGCAAGAAATTGAAAGCGCACTTGGCCGGCTTTCCGAACTGGCGGCGGGCGAGGGGGTGCGCTTGGAAATGACTCTCTACGGTGGCGCGGTCATGCTCCTTGCCTACAATGCCCGGTCCGCCACCAAAGATATCGATGCCATCATTCACCCGCCCGATGTCGCCCGACGGCTCATCGCCCGCGTGGCTGCCGAACGTAGGCTGCATGACGGATGGGTGAATGACGACGTAAAGCAGTTTGTCAGTGGCCGGGAGGCGAAAAACGAACTGACCATAGCCAACGTCTCGCCCACGGGCCTCCACGTCACCCGACCGACCGCGAAATATCTCCTCGCGATGAAGGTCATGGCGTGCCGGAAGCCCCTGCCTGGCTATGCCGGCGACTACCTGGATATCGAAGTCCTATTGCGCCACACCAAACTTAAGACCGTTGCTCAGGTGCAGACCGTCATCGACACCTTTTTTCCCGACACCGTTCTCCCTGCTTCCGTGCAGGCAGTCCTGCGCGATCTCTTCGACAAGATCTCTCCCCCATGATTCCGACCAAGACACTTCGTCTCCGCCGCCCGCTCACTGCTCGCGCGGTGGCGCGCAGCGCCAGGAGCATGGAAGAGTTTGGCCTGAACCTGCGGGATTGGTTTCACGAACTCCAGCGCTTCTCCACGCGTGCTCAGTTGGCCGCCGCGGTCAAAGTCCGGCCGCCTTCCCTGGCCAAGAAAATTGCGACCGGCCAGGTCGCCGATGCGTATCTCGCCGCCCAGGTCGAATACCTTTGTCGGCGCACCGGTCTGCGTCCGCCCCGTTGGACGCGCGACGTCTGCTACGTGCTCGATGAACCCTGGTTCTCGGTTCCCGGGCGGCACTCCCGGGCCTATCTGCTGCTGGAAACCCCCGACGAATTTCGCAACCGGAATATTTTCACGACCCCCGAGACCCGCGTGGTCATCCGCCGTGGCCGGCCGCGCACGAGCGAAGCGGTCAAGCGGGCGAAGGCTAGGCTTCGGCAGCAGCGCTACCGGCAGCGCCGGCGATTTAATCCGAGAAAACTCCGTTGAAACGCGGCGGGCGCGTCCGTTCGATTTTTACTCAGGGCGGCCTGAAGCAGGTTCCACTAACAAGTCATTGCCCAATTAATATTCACAGGAGGGAACCGCGGGCACGGCGCGATCAGTTGGTTTGGTTTACCTCAGTTGCCTCCGGTAAAATCATCCGGGTTCAGCTGCATTGTTCCGAGCCGGACCATTTTGACCACGGATTACTCGGATAAAACGGATACGGAAATCAAGCCCTCAACCCCGGCCTTGGTCCCGGGCCCTTATTCCGATCGAATCCGCGTAATCCGTGGTAAAATGTTCGATTCAGAGCCGAGCCCGGTATTCATGCTCCCCCGTGACTTCAACTAAGGAGTGTTTTCAAACCTGTTTGCCATTCTGAACGAATGGAGGAATTCAATGGAGGGACGGTCTCCGACCGTCCGGGCTAACGCACCGGCCGCCGTCCGCGGCCCGTCGGGAGACGGGCCCCAGTCAATCAATCTTTCCGCTGAAGGTTTTTGCTCCGCCGGTATCCGCCCTCCGTCCGACCGTCTACTGTCCTCGGTTTGTCGCTCCCGTTCCTTTTCACCTCCCTGCCTCGCCATAGCTATCGCGGGGCGCTCGGCGACGGCGGGTCACTTTCCCCTTCACGTTCCCTTGCCGGGCGATCTGGACAAGGTCTCTTGACAGGCCTGTTTACAGACCCATCTTTGGGTCCATGGAAATCCTGACCCTCTCGCAGGCCAAGCCCCGCATGGGCCGTCTCATCGACCGCGCTCTGCACGGTGAACCGGTGGTTATCCGCAAGGGCAACCGCTTGGTGCAATTGACCGAGTATGTGGTGCCCGAGCCCATCCCAGAGCGGCCCGTGGGCTACTTCCGGCGCCGGCCGGCGGACTACGCCCGGGCCAACCTCGCCCTGATCAATCTCGCCCCGGTGCGTTGACCATGCACCAGTGGGACATCGTGCGGGTGCGGATAAACCCCAGGGACCGGGATGCGCATCCCGCCGTGATCCTTTCCTGTGAGGAAGATTGCCAGGACGCGGAGTTCCTGCGGGTCAACGTTCTGTATGGCAGCAAGCGTCCGCCCGGCGCGGGGTTGGAGCTGTGGCAGGTGCTGCTCAACGGTGCCGATGGGCTCGATTTCCAAACTTCCGTTGATTGCGGGGTGATTTATCTGGTGCCTAAAACCGCATGTGCCCCGGCCATGGGCTGTGTCAGTCTTGAACGCCGCCGCGTCATCGGGCGCAAGATCAACGAAGTGCTGCGCCTTCCCCGTTGACCTGCGAGGTGACTACGCCTGGCTCGCCGTCTGTGTTCCAACTTTCTGCTTTTGCGCTTTTTGTCGAAGAGCCTGAGCCTGTCGAATGGGTGGCCAACCCCGCCTTGGCTCTTACGTGTCAGCCATAGGCTGGGCGACGGCTGATCCCGATCCTATCCGTGCTATCCGTGGTAAAAAGTGCCTGGTGCAAGTTCGTCGGGCATAAAGCCCGCCACTGCGGCGAGAGAGACCGGAGGCTAGAGGCGTGAGGTTCGATCACAGTCCGACCGCGTGCCCTTCGTAGCTCACTGAGCGAAGTAGGGTCCAACGTGCTCGCAAGCGGGCTACCGTCCACCTTGCTCGCCCCGCGAGCCTACCGCCAGACCGCAATCAGGGGCCGACGCGCAGGCCCGCCGCCTTGGCGAGGGCGTGCTGGCGGCCGTCGAAGGTGAGGAAAGCCTTCGCGCTCAGGGAGACGGCAGCGGCGACGTGCAGCAGATCCAGCGCACGCACGCCAAGTCTTGCGGTGTGATTCTCACCGACTTTCTCGGCGGTGTGGAGCACATCGGTCCAGCTCAGCGGCGTTTCGGCGAGGTTCCCGGCCATCACGTCACGGTCGATTTCGGCGAGAGCGTTCTTGGCGGCGGAGGCGGTCACCATTTTGCGGAAAACCGCGAGCCGGATTGCGTTCCGCAGTTCATAACGTTGCAGGCCGGTGAAGGCCACCGCATCGCGGTGCGCTGTGAGGTAAGTGCGGGCTGCCGCCAGATGGGTGTCGCGCAAATAGAGGGACGCGAAAAACGAGGTATCGGCGTAGGCGACCATGTCAGCGGCTGCGGTCCTCGGCTATGAGTGCGGCCATATTCAGGCGGTGGTTGGGCGGGCCGGCGAACCGTTCGGCCAGGTCGGCCCACGGCCGTTTGGCCGGGGGCTGTTTCGGCGGCGGGGCCAGGGTTGCCACGATCTTGCGGCGCGACGTGATGGCGACGGTCTCCCCATTCTGCACCAGACGGAGGACCGCCGGGAATTTGTTGCGAATTTGCCTGATGGAAGCGGTTTTCATTTGTCTCACCATTGCGTCTCACGGACTCGCATTAGTGTCAACCCGGAACCCCCGCCCACCGTGCGCGCTGCGAGCCCCCGCCCACCGAACCCGCCCGCGAGCTACCGTCAGACCGCGCTCGCTCGCGAGCCACCGCCCACCGCGCTCGCTTCGCGAGCCACCGCCGGCTGCGCCGCACCCGTGAACGGACTCTGCGTGTTCCAGCTCAGATCTGGCTGGTACTCCGGCACCACATTCTTGATCGCGAGCTTGAATTGATCCCGGTCAAGGCGCGCGCAGACCGAGTTTCCACAGCCACTCGATGAAGGCGCTGCGCCGCAGGTAACGCAGCAGGCGGGGATTGCTTTCCAGCTCCTGGGGAGGGAACGGCCGGCCGTGGGTGCGCTCGCGCAGGAGGGTGGTTTCCTTTTGCCCGACATCATGCATCTGGGCGGAGGTTTTCTGTGCTGCATGCACCCGGAAGCAGGCGAGGAAACAGGGCACGCGGACTAGCTTCGCTCCGGCGGCTTGGAAACGCAGCAGGAGGTCCCAGTCCATGGCGAATTTAAAGCGGGAATCGATGCCGCCCACCTGGTCCCAGATCCGCCGGCGCCAGAACAGGGTCTCCTGCGGGACAAAATCATAGAGTCGGAGAACCTCGGCATCATGCTTGGGCAGAAACCAACGACTGATTTCCTGCGACGACTCATCCACGAGGATGCGGTGGCCATACAGCACGTCGACTTCCGGATGCCGGGCGAAATAGTCGGCGACGAATGCCAGGGTGCCTGGCAAATAAAAATCGTCCGAGTTGATCCAGCCCATCAGGTCGTCCGGCCCGCCGGAGGTCTTGGCGAAGCCCTTGGCAATGGCGTCGGCTTGCCCCTTGTCGGGGGCGCTTTCCCAAGCGATGAGGCGGGGAGCGTTGGGAGGCGGGAGACGGGAGGCTTGAGGCCGGAGGCCGGATAGGCCTTCGCTGGGCCTATGACCGACAGGGGCGGGAGAGATGTTTGCTTCCGATCCAGTCTCCAGTCTCCGGTCTCCGGTCTCCATGGCCGCAATCAGCGCCTGGCTGCCGTCCGTCGACCCGCCGTCTTGGACCACGTACTCGCAGGTGACCCCACTCTGCGCCAGCACACTGCGCATGGTTTCGCCCAAATACTGCGCCTGGTTGTACGACGGCGTGACGATGGCCAGCTTGAGCCGGGATGCGCGGGCGGGAATTGACGGAAACTTCTCGAGCGGATTTTGCACCGGCGGATGCGAGGCTTGCAGTGGAAATTGGAAGGACATCAATTCCGTCCATGAAGCCCGGCCCAGCCAGCGCGGCAGAAAGCGGTGATTCACCACCACCGTGGTGGCCAGCAGCACTACCCATGTGCCCTCCGGCAATTTTGCTTCCAGGGCCAGCTCATGGCGGCCGTCTGGCAGGGTGCCGTGGATTTCAAAACCGGTGTTGGCCCCCGGCGCTTCCGGCAGGTCGGCTTTGACATCCGATCGGGGCCGTCCGGTGACACCAAAAAGCGTGAGGGCCGAGGCGCGCAGCCGGAGGGCGGCGATGGATTCCCCATTCGCGGCAAAGCACCAGCCCCGCAGGGTCACGCAGCCATCGGGCAATACTCCGGCCAGGGGGGTGTCCAGATGCCAGAGCACCGGGGCGGTATGGGCCAGCGGCCGCGCCAATGAGTAGTCCGCACGTTGGGCATTGAAGTGGGGATTGAAAAATGGGTCCGGCGAGGTGGCTGATCGGATCTGTTCAGCGGTCCCCGCTTGAGCACTGGTTAGTTTCACCCGGACGGTCGAGCAGACGCGGTGATACCGCCCGCCGGTGCGCAGGGTCTGGCTGTAGGCCAGCCAATCGTCGTCACGCGGCGGGTAGGCGAGAAGCAGCTCCCGGCTGAGGGCAAAGCAGACCAGTGACACCGCGGCGACTTCGCGGGTGCAAAGCAATGAGCCGATGTAGCCATCGCCGGCCGGATCGAATCCGCGCATGATCG
>JANMVS010000539.1:0-1901 GCA_031392885.1 Verrucomicrobiota bacterium | reverse complement strand
AAATTGGCGGAGACCATCTTGGAGTGGCAGGCCGCCCCGGACCGCCGCCGGCAACTTGGCCGGAACGCCCGCGCGGCCTACGAAAAGCATTTCACCTTTGCTCGAGCCTTGGCGCGCTGGGAAGAAATCCTGCACCGCGCGGCTACCTCAGCCTAAATCAACTCTCCGATGATTTTGACCGCGAATTTCACGGCTAACTCGGAGATGGAATTCAAGTCCGGGAATTGGTTTTCATCCAGATCGAATCCGTGCCATCCGTGGGAAAAATGCCTTGATCCCTTTTGTGGCAGTTCCGTCGCACCGGGTCGAGCAGTGCAATCTGTGGTTAATTTGAGCATTCAAGGTTCAGTTTGCCTTGGGCCGGGGCCCGGTTGTAAATGAGTTTGCCATGACACAGGGAAGAACCATCACGCTCGCCCTGGTGCTGCTCGACGGTTTCGCCGTCGTCGTCGCATTCAATCTTTTCGCGTGGTTGCGCGGGGTGAATGATCTGCATGATCCCCTCTTCGCCGCGCTGATCCTCCCCGTGGGCATGCAGATGCTGGCGATTTACCTGATCGACGGTTACAATCCCCGGACCGACATGATGTCGGTGACCTACACCAGCCTGCACAGCATTGCCTTGCTCGTGGTGCTGGGGATTACCCTGCTGCTGACGTACGGGTTTTTTGTCGCGGGTTTTCCCCTGCAAGGCAGCCGGCTGGTGATCACCGGCTCCTGTCTGCTGCTGGTGCCCGTGACCCTGGGTTACCGGCGTTTTTTCTACCAACGGCAGATGGCGCGAAGGCAGCAGAGGTATTTCATGTTTTTGGGCAGCCCCGAGAGTTGCGTCGCATTCAAGGAGGAGTGCCGCAAGTCGGGCATGACCCAATCAGTCTTATACGCCACGCACGAGACCTTCACGCAGGGTCTGCCCCCCCAGCCGGCGAAGGTCTCGCTCCCACCCTTCGGCGATGTGGCGCACTACCTCGCCGAATATGAAGGCAACCTCGACGCCATCATTTTGCGCGAGTCCAGTCAGGAGCTCCCGTCCGCCGTGGCCCAACGCTTGATGGAACTGCATTTCTCCGGCGTGCCCACCTACACCCTGGAGCTGTTCCATGAAGTTTACTGGCGCAAGATACCGCTTTACCGACTCAACCAGACCTGGCTTTTTCAGGAAGGATTTCAGATCGCCCGCGAACCCGTTTTTGAACGCCTCAAGCGCGTCAGCGACATTGTCCTGGCCCTGCTGGGCCTCGCCCTGGCCCTGCCGCTGCTCCCCTTCGTGGCCGCCGTGATTTGGCTCGAAGACCGTGGGGAGGTTTTCTTCCGGCAGCCAAGGGTCGGAAAAAACCGCATGCTGTTCAACATCGTCAAGCTGCGCACGATGCGGACCAGCCAAGACGGCGATGCCTATACCCGGGCCGGCGATCACCGCATCACCCGGGTCGGCCAGCTGCTGCGCAACACCCGCCTCGATGAAGTGCCGCAACTCTGGAATGTCCTCACGGGCGACATGAGCTTGATCGGTCCGCGCGCCGAGTGGGTGCGACTGGTCGAGGACTATGAGCAGAAAATCCCCTGCTATCATTTCCGCCACTTGGTGAAGCCGGGCATCACCGGTTGGGCCCAGGTGAACTACAATTACGGCGAGAATCTCGAAGACACGCTGCGAAAGTTGGAATATGACCTCTACTACATCCGCTATTTCTCGTTCGTGCTCGATGCCTCGATCGTACTGAAGACGATTCACATCATGCTCTTTGGCAAAGGCCGGTGATACATGTTTACCACAGAATACACGGAATACACTGAAGCCAGAATGATCACTGCCAGGCACTATGGCGTATTTTCAAACCCGCGTTCGCGAGAAATCGCTGGAGTGCCGGTCTCCGCGCCGTCCGGGCTGGCGGACTGGC
>JANMVS010000535.1:0-2874 GCA_031392885.1 Verrucomicrobiota bacterium | reverse complement strand
CCCTTTCCTTTCGTTTTTGTAGGAGCCTGCTTGCAGGCGATTGGGAACGCCCGACACCGGCCCAATCGCAGAATCGCCTGCAAGCAGGCTCCTACACCCCCAACCAAGCTGGAGCATGCTCCGGGGTATTAAACTCACAGTGAATAACTCACCCCACTCTATCATGCGCCCCCTCCGCCACTTCCTCACCGCTCTCCTCCTCCCGCTCGCCGCCTTCGCTGCCTCCCCCCTCGACGGCCGCTGGCGGCTCGATCCTGCCCGCAGCACCGCGCTCGACGGCTGGACCGCATGGGACCTCGTCGTCGCCACCGACGGCCCGCACATCAGCCTGCAACACGACATGCAATGGCGCACCACCAAGCACAGCGCCACGAACACGGTCGACACCGCCCAACCATCCACCGTGAGCAATTTCTTCCGCGTTGAACAGCGTCACATGGCGCTCTATCCAGCCAAGGGTGGCGTAACCCCGGTCCGCGCCGCCTGGCTCGACGCCGGCCGCACCCTGCGGGTCGAAGCCGACACGCCCATTGAGCTTTCCCAGGGCCAGGCCACCATGCGCATCTACGCCGAATACCGCCTGGTCGAGGGCGACACGACCCTGGTGCTGATCGAACTGCACAGCTCGCGCCCACAACCGCTCGTCTACCGGTTCACCAAAGTCCCCGACCCGAAATGAGTTTTGCCCGCGAAACACGCGAACGGACGCGAAAAATGATTCCTTCAACTCCACTCAACCCAGCCAACCTCAAACAATTTTAACCACGGATTTCACGAAAGACACGGATTCCCTAAAATGAGAGCTGAAAATCTGTTCCAGATTGTCTCACACACCGTTCAACCTGCGACCGGGATGTCTGGATTTTCACCCAATGCCTTTATCCGTGTTCATCGGTGTAATCCGTGGCTAATTCCGACTGCATGATTCCGGTTCATATGATCGGCAGCCATTCTTTCCAAACTTCAGCCTTTCGTGTGTTTCGCGGGCAAATCCGGCTGAATTGATCCACCCCACACCCAGATCCTCCACTCCTCTTTCGCGCCGTTTCGTATCTTTCGCGGGCCACTTCTCCTCTCTTCCTCCCATGCATCGATTCTTCCATCTCCTGACTGTCTTTTTCGCCGGCTTCGCGGCGATTTGCCGCGCGGAGATGCCGGCGAAGACGGGCTTCGTCATGCACTGGGACGGCGACTGGAAAGTCGCCGGAGCCCTCCCCGAGAAAGTCCTCCTGCTCAGCCTGCAGGGCCTCGCCAACCGTGGCGCTCCCCAGCTCTACATCGTCCACCCGCCGGATTTCCAGTGGGAGATCACCGGTCCGTTGTTCTCCTTCTACGAGCGCAAGCACCGGGTGAAGTTCACGGAGATCAAAACCGCCGAAGACGCCCTCGCCCGCTTCGCCGCAAGCGCCAAGGGCTACGTCGTCTGGGATCCGGCCGTCCCGGCGACCATGAACGTCGCATTCACAATTTCCGGCCTCGACGACGCGCTCGTCGTCACCCCCGCTCTCATCCCGCTCGTGGAAAAACACGGCCTGAAGCCGATCGACGACCTCCGCGGTCGCTACACCGCTCAGACGGATGCGCAGATCTACACCGACGCCATCGCCCGCTACTGGGCGCGCTGCACCCACGAATCCATCATGCTCATGGGCGGTCACGTCGGCGCCGTCCGCATGCCGGCCATGGCCGACTGGGGTGTCCGCCAGAAAATGTTCTTCCACGACCTCTCCGCCAATCCGAAACATCCCGAGGAACTGGCCCTTGAGCAGAAGCTCCTCTCCGAGTTGCAGCCCGGTGCCATCGTCTTCGGCTGGCATTCCTACGGCAAGGACACGGAGGAGCAGCACACCACGCTCCTCTCCGGCTACGGCCTCAAGATGGAGGGCCTGCACAATCTCCCCAACCTGAGTTTCAACTGCCAGTTCGGCTTCACGCCGGGCTTCAAATTCACCAATACCCATCATGTCGCCCGCGACGCCAAGCTCACCGCCGACGCGAAGGTCTACCTCGCCTTCGTCCAGTCCGACAGCATCGGCATCGGCGTGTGGACCAAGCCCGGCCGCGGCAAATTGCCCTTCGCGTGGCAGGTCACGATGAACTGGACCAAGTTTTCCCCCGCCGCCCTGGAGTATTTCCACGAGAGCGCCACGCCCAACGACTACTTCATCGGCGGCCTCAGCGGCCCGGGTTACATGTATCCCAATCACATCCCGGCGGATCGCTTTCCCCTTCTGATGAAGGAGGCGGGCGATATGATGGGCGTGCTTGACGAGCACATCATGGAGATCATGGACAACTCCGCGGCCGACGGAAACCTCGGCAATGCCGATCTGACGCCGGAAACCGTCGACCGCTACTACGCCGCTTTCCCGCACGTCATCGGCTTCATCAACGGCTACGGCCCGGCGCGCACGCGCGACCTGCGCGACACCCGCCCGCTGCTCTCGTACGATTACTACATCGACCCGCGGCGCCCGCGCGCCGAGGTCGCCGCCGATCTGAACGAGTTGATCGCGCTCAACGCCACCCGGCCCTACTTTTTGCTGGTCCACGTCCGCGAGTCGAACGACGTCAACAGTCTGATCGAAATCGTGAAGCAACTCGACGGCCCCACGGAAGTCGTGCCCCTCGACGTCTTCCTCAAGCTCGCCGCGAGCAAGAAAACCTACACCACGCGCTACCAGGACCCGGCCGATCCGAAGCATTTTAAGGGGTACAAGTGAATATGCCGTTGATTTATTCCGACCAGCTGGAGGGCCCGCGTCCCTGCGGGCCGTGGCACGGCGCCGGTTGTCGGCGGCTGCTGGAGGGCTGGTCTCCCGACCAGCCGCGGCCTAAGGTGGAACGCGGCCTCCGGACGCGTTTGTTTCGCAG
>JANMVS010000504.1:0-12534 GCA_031392885.1 Verrucomicrobiota bacterium | reverse complement strand
CCTAAAATCCGCAGATCGATCTCGTCACAGAGAGCACAGAGTTAGGAAGGAGTGCAGGGAGAAATACTTACGGGGTAGTGATCACCGAATATTAATTCACCTGCTGGGTGCTGGTGCCTTTGTGCGATTTTTTGAGGCATTTCTCTGTGCGCTCTGTGCTTACCTCGGTGTACTCTGTGTCCAATTTCGTTTTCTAGGTTCAATGGATAACTGGTATTAAATGTAGGGCCGCCGCTCGTCGGCGGGCCATCTCGCAATTGCAAACCGGCCCGGCGACAAGCGCCGACCCTACACAACCAAGGGGGGTGGGACGGGGTCCCCTGCCCGGGCCGTTGGGGGCAACGGCCCCTCCCAAATTACCCTACCGATCAGGTGTACCCTTTGGGTGTGCCGCTACGCCTCGAGCAGGTCTTTCTCGATGCGGAGGTTGGCGATGATGAAGTCCTGCCGCTCGGGTGTATTCTTGCCCATGAAGAACGAGAGGAGCTCATCGCTGCTGTAGAGGTGATGCAGGTTCACCGGGTCGAGCCGGATGTTCTCGCCGATGAAGTCCTTGAACTCGCCGGCGGAGATCTCGCCGAGGCCCTTGAAGCGGGTGATCTCGTGGCTGGCGCCGCACTCGATGACGGCGGCCTGTTTCTCCTGCTCGGAGTAGCAGTAGCGCGTGAGCTTCTTGTTGCGCACGCGGAAAAGGGGCGTCTGGAGGATGAAGAGGTGGTTATTGCGGATGACGTCGGGAAAGAACTGCAGGAAAAAGGAGAGCAGCAGCAGGCGGATGTGCATGCCGTCCACATCGGCGTCGGTGGCGATGACGATCCGGTTGTAGCGGAGGCCGTCGAGACCCTCTTCGATGTCGAGGGCGGATTGGAGGAGATGGAATTCCTCGTTCTCGTAGATGACTTTCTTGGTCAGGCCGTAGGTGTTGAGCGGTTTGCCCTTGAGGGCGAAGACGGCCTGCGTCTGCACATCGCGCGTGGACGTGAGGGAGCCGGCGGCGGAGTCGCCCTCGACGATGAAGAGCGTGCTTTCCTCGGCGCGCTCGTTGCGGTCGCCGAGGTGGAGGCGGCAGTCGCGCAGCTTCTTGTTGTGGAGGGAGGCCTTCTTGGCGCGCTCGCGGGCGATGTTGCGGATGCCGGCGAGCTCCTTGCGCTCGTGCTCGTTCTCCTCGATCTTCTGCTTGATGATCTCCGCGGTCTCGCGGTTCTTGTGCAGGTAGGTGTCGAGCGACTGCTGCATGAACTTGCCGATAAATTCCTTGATCGAGGGGCCCTTGGGGCCGAGGTCGGTGGAGCCGAGCTTGGTCTTGGTCTGGGACTCGAAGATGGGCTCCTGCACGCGGACGACGATGGCGGCGTCGATCGCCTGGCGGATGTCGGCGGCGTCGTAGTCCTTCTTGAAGTGGTTGCGGACGGTTTCGACGAGCGCCTCGCGGAAGGCAGCGAGGTGGGTGCCGCCCATGGTGGTGTGCTGGCCGTTGACGAAGGACCAGTATTCCTCGCCGTAATGTTTCCCGTGGGTGAGGGCGATCTCGATGTCCTCGCCCTCGAGGTGGATGATGGGGTAGAGGGGCTCGCCGCTGAGCTCCTTGGTGAGGAGATCCTTCAGGCCGTTTTCCGATTTGAAGGGCTTGCCGTTGAGCGTGAGGGTGAGGCCACGGTTGAGGAAGGCGTAGTTCCAGAGCATGTCCTCGATGAACTCGAGGCGGAACTTGAAGTCTTTGCCGAACAGCGCCTCGTCGGGCATGAACGCGACGAGCGTGCCGTTGCGTTCGTCCGTCTTGGCCGTCCGGGATTCCTTCTTCAGCTTGCCTTGGGCAAATTCGGCGGTCTTGGTTTCCTCGTCGCGGAAAGCCTGGGCGAGGTAGGTGACGGACAGGGCGTTGACGGCCTTCTGGCCGACGCCGTTGAGGCCGACGGCTTTCTGGAAAGTCTCCGAGTCGTATTTGGCCCCGGTGTTGATGATCGAGACGCAGTCGACCAATTTGCCGAGCGGGATGCCGCGGCCGTAGTCGCGCACCCGGACGGTCCGGTCGGTGATCTCCACTTCGATTTTCTTCCCCTGGCCCATCATGAACTCGTCGATCGAGTTATCGATGGTTTCCTTGAGGAGGACGTAGATGCCGTCCTCGGCGTGGGCGCCGTTGCCGAGGCGGCCGATATACATGCCGGGGCGGAGGCGGATGTGCTCGAGGGACGAGAGGGTCTTGATGCTGGCTTCGGTATAGTTGGACGCCATGAGGATGTTACGAATACAGAGGGCCGGAGGCGCGGGGTGACAAGCAATTACTGACAGGGTACCGGGGTGGCGAGGTGGGCGGCCGGCAACGCGCGCGCGTGGCCGGGGTCGCCTTCGCCCGGTAACGCGGGCCCACGCCAGCCGGAAGAGAGGCGGGACCGGACTTGCACGCGTGGTGCAATCGGCTATTTTGCGGCTCAATCATTCCTCCCTCATGCTCAAAAAAATCCTCATTTTCGGCGTCCTCGCCGCCGTCGTCCTCTATGTCGGTCTGACATTTTTCCTCGGCTCCATCGTGAAGGCCGGGGTCAACAGCTTCGGACCGAAGCTCACCCAGACCAAAGTTGAGCTGGCCTCGGCCAGCCTCTCGCCGCTGACCGGGTCGGGTACCCTCCATGGTCTCGCGGTCGGCAACCCCAAGGGCTGGAGTGACGGCCGGGCTTTCTACCTCGGCCAGGTCCACGTGGAGGTGCAGCCGTTCTCGATCTTCGGGGACCATATCGTCATCAACGAAATCATCATCGACCAGCCGGAGTTCACGTATGAGACGAAGATTGTCGCCAGCAACATCAAGGACCTGCTGAAAAACATCGAGGAGTTTACGGGCGGCGGCGGGACGAAGCCCACCACGAAGTCGGGTCGGCCGATCAAGTTCATCGTGAAAAAATTCCGCCTCACCAACGGCAAGGCCACGCTCGGCGCCGGCCCGACGGCCATCCCGCTCCCGCTCCCGCCGATCGCGCTGGACAACCTCGGCGTCAACGAGGGTGGCCTCACGCCCGACCAGCTTGCCAGCACGGTGATGAATGCGGTGCTCGGCGACATTGTCACCGCCAGTGTCCAGGCGCTGACCCAGCTCGGCGGCACGACCGGAGCCACGGCGGCCGGGAGCGCCAAGAAAGCCGGCGAGAGCATCAAAAAACTTTTCAGCGGCAAGCCCTGAGCGACCCCGCCATGAAATCATTCCTCCGGTTCTGTCTCGTGGTTGGTTTACTCTCCACGGCGCGCGCGGAACTTACGCTGGAGGAACTCGCCGCGCAGCCAGCCTGGTGGCCGGCGCACGTTTCTCTTCGGGTGGCGACCAAGGCCACCGTCATCAAGGACGGGCAGCCCGGCGGGATGATGTTACTCGGGGTGGGCAAAATCATCGTCGTTCTCGAGGTCTCGACCGGGGGTGTCACCGGCCGGTCCGGCGGGGTCACGGTGCGGGTGCCGGCGGACGCGACCACGCTTTTCTGGGAGGTGGGCAAGGCGCACCCGGAGCACGCCCCCGCCCAGCAACAGGAGGTGGCGCGGCCGGCGGCGCCTCTCAGGGCCGAGATGAAAAAAGCCGCCGGAACGGCTGCCCCGGTGCCTGAGGCCGCCTCGGCCCGCGCCGCGCCGCCGTGGTCGGGCGAGATCACGCCGATCCAGCGCTTATTGGCCGGCCGACTCGTGCATCTGGAGTCAGGCGGGCTGAAGGGTTTCGACGCCCGGCAACTGAACGGGGTGAAATATTATGGCATCATGTTTTCCGCCGGTTGGTGCGGTCCGTGCCGCGAGTTTGCCCCGGACCTGCTGGATAATTACCGCAAGCTGCGAGCTCAATATCCGGAGTTTGAGCTGGTGCTGGTCAGCGGCGACCGGACGCCGGCCGAGATGCTCGCCTACATGAATGAGGAGCACATGCCCTGGCCCGCACTGAAATTCTCCGCCCGCGGGGAGCTCGGGGAAATTGCCCGGCTGGCCGGGCCGGGGATTCCCTGCCTCGTATTGATCGACGCCAACGGCAAGGTGCTCGCGCACAGTTTCAAGGGCAACGACTACCTCGGGCCGGCCAGCGTGCTCGACGCCACGTGGCGGATATTAAGCGAGCGCCGCCGCGGGTGAACGGGCGCCGGGCAGTTCGCCCGCTTGCCGTCCTCGCCCGCAGGCAGGGCGATGCCCGGCCCGGCTGGCGCGGTGCCGGGCGGGTTTGATCGCGACGTTGACGGGCCGCCGGTGGGGCGGAACGCTCGCGCGATGAAAATCACCTACTATCTCGAAGTGCTCTCCTCGTGGTGTCACTGGGTGGATCCGGTGTGGGCGGAGCTCAAGACGCGCTACGCCGGTCGCGCCGAGTTCGAGTGGAAGATCGCGCTGATGAATCCCGGGGATTTTCCGGTGTCGCGCGCGCAGTGTGACTGGTTCTACCGACGCAGCGGCGGGACCGTCATGCGCTCGCCCTCCATGCTGAACTCGGGCTGGTTTGAAGCGGCGCGCCAGGGGGTTTATCACGCCCCGAACCTCGTGGCGGAGGCGGGCAAGGATTTTGGCGTGACGGATGATCGCATCCGGCTGGCCTTGACGCAGGCGGCGCTGCGGGAAGGGCAGAAGATCGGGGACCTCGCACTCGCCGTCGCCATTGGCGCCAAAGCGGCGAAGCTTGACCCCAAGAAGCTGCGCCAGGCAGCAGAGTCAAAGGCCGTGCTGGCCCGCGTGCAGGCGAGCACGGCGGAATTCTTCGCGCACCAGATCAGTCAGCGGCCGGCGTTTATTCTCACCGATGCCATTGGCGACAAGGCGGTGTTTGCCGGCTTGGTCCGACTCGAGCCGCTGGTCGCCACGCTGGACGCCATGCTGGCGGACACGGCGGCGTATGCGGCGCACCAGGCGCATCAGGGCACGCCGCCAGCCCGTTGAGGCGAAACCAGACCGTTTGGGGGAGGAAGGCTTCGATCCCGTGTCATTCGATTTCATTTTTTTTGCCGGGCAAGTCGCCCCGATTCCCGGGGGCGTTGTTCCGGCTTCGGGCTACCAAAAAAAAGGCGGCCCCCGAAGGGACCGCCTGGTGGAGTGAATTAATCCGGATTTAGAATTTCTTCTTCATCGAGAGGTAGACGAAGCGGCCGGTGGAGTTGTAGAGATAAGCCGGATAGCCGACCGAATTATTGCCATTGGGGGACAGCGGGGGAGCTTTATCGAGGACATTATTGCAACCGAGCGTTAGATTGGTGCCATCCATCCAATCAACCATGGAATGACCGGAATGCAGCGCGACGGTGTAGCTCAACTGGGCATCCCAGATGAGGGTCGATTTCACATAGTAGGGATTGCCGTCGCCATCGAAGTCGCTAAAGCCGCCGGTGAAGTTGGCAGCGACCAGGGCGCTGAACCCTTTGAGCTTCCATTGAACTTCGCCGCGGTTCTTCCACTTCACATAGCCATCGTAGCCGGCAAGCTCAGCTGAAGCGTCGGTGCCAACCAGTTCTGTCAGGGCGCCGCCGACGGTTGAAGCCTTTTTAAACGAAGAGAGATAGGAGCCGGCAAATTCGAAATTAAAACGGCCAAACTCTTTCGTCGGGAGGACATAGCTGGCGGCAAAGTCCACACCCTGGGCGATGGTTAACCCCGAGTTGCGGAAGACCGAATTCACGATAACAATCGCGTTGGTGCCGACATCGCGAATAACTGACTCACCGGGCACCAGACCGCCCGGCGTCGTGCCCGCGGAGCGATTGACGGTATCCTGGAAGCTGGTCGTCACGGTGCCGGCGCGCTCGATGCGCCACAGGTCGGTGGAGAACGTAAATCCAGCCAGCGTGTCCTTGGGCGACCAGACGACGCCAATATTGTAGGATTTTGTCTTCTCGGACGTGAGCAGCCGATTGCCTTTCACATTGGAATTAGTCTCCGGGAGATTTTCCTTTCGAATGGGATCGAATATGGAGGAGTTGTTCGAGATCGTCGGAGCGTTCAATTCGAAGACCGAAGGCTCGCGGAAACCCTTGGAGGCGCTGCCGCGGACGACGAGGGTGTTATCCAACGGCTGCCATTTGAGGCCGATCTTCGGCACGGTAACCGATTCGCCGCGGCTCATGAAATTTTCGTGACGAACCGAAATATCAGTCGTCAAGTCATGGATTCCACTAATATTCTGCTTCGCCGAGAAGATCGGCAGGGCGATTTCGGCGAAAACCGCCGCGACCTTCCGCTGACCATTCACCGGGGTCACGACATTATTCCCGAGCACTTCACCGCCAGCGGTCGGAGCGTCTAAAATCTGGCTGAGCGTTTCAGCCCGATACTCACCACCCAAGGCGAAGCCGGCATTGCCCGCCGCCGTGGTGAACAGGTTATCGGTCGAGAGTACGGCGCTGAACAAACCCATGGCTCCCGTATAACTGTTCTGCTGATGGATCGTGGCGAAATCGACCAGCTTGGCGTTGTTCGGGATCGGATTCATGAAATAACCGAACGGATTATACGGACTCGTCGTGCCAACATAGACCGAGCTGGACGGATCAAAGATCGGATCGTTCGCGTTAAGAATCTGATTGAATTTCGCCGAATGGATCAGCTTGTAGTCGGTGTGGTTCGTAATGACGTTGTAGCGGTACCCCACATCCAGGCTCCACTTGTCGGCAATCTTGTCGATCTTGAGTCCCGCCGTGATGGTGAGGTTGTCCGTGGTGTCCCGCAGGATACGGTTGCCGAATTCGGCGAGGCGGGCCTTGGTGCCCCCGGTGATATCCATGTTAAAGGGATTGAACGGATTGTAGGCACCGGCGGGGGCGGCCCGGGTCCGGCCATCGGCCAGCGGCAGTACCCCGACGGCGGTGCGGGAGGGAATTACGATTTCGAGCGTGCCGCCGGTGAACGTGCCCGTCGCCAACGGCGCCAGCACGTTTACGACTTCAACGCTGTTATAAAAGCCGTCGACATACAGCTTCACGTTTCCGGCTTTGTCCAGATTGCGCTCGCCATTCAGGAAGATGCCCTTGCGTTCACTGGCCGGCAAGGAGCCGGAGAATTGGTTGAAGTTGAAAAAGGACTTTTTGTTATTGGAATAGATATATTGCGCCGCGGTCGCATTGCCTTTGTTGGTGCTGTCGGAAACGGAATTGCCGTTCGGATCAGTCTTATTGGCGCCACCGGGATAGAGGCCGGAGGTAGCGAAGATGGTCGTGGGATTGACCCCGTCGACCTGCTGCACGCCCGGCGGCAGAACGTTAGGGGCCAGACCAAGGGCGGCTTGCGCGGCCGCGAGGGAAATCTGCAGATTGGCCGGGGTCGCGTTCGTGCTGACGAAGGGCGGGACGAACGTGTAGATGCGGTCGGCATTGTAGATGGCGCGACGGTTGTAGTAGGTCGCTCCCACGGTCAGGGAACCGCTATCGTTGCTCACGCCTTGGATAAGGCTGATGGTGGTCTCGGAGGAATCTTTTTCCGTGGTGTTCCCATAGCTCGCGAAGATCTCGGAACCGGAATAGTTTTTCCGCAGAATGATGTTCACCACGCCAGCGACGGCATCCGCCCCGTATGAGGAGGAAGCGCCGTCCTTCAGGATTTCCACGCGTTCAATCGCGGCCACGGGAATCGTGTTAAGGTCCACAAACGCCTGGGTCAGCGTGCTGCCGCCGCCCCCGGCCGGATATTGCGCTCCCCGGCGGCCGTTGACCAAAACAAGGGTCGCTTCGGGCCCGAGGCCGCGCAATGAAATCGACGACGCGCCGGAAGGACCGCTCGTGCCGGTTGCATTGTTGGAGATCGGCACAGAACCACCGTTGGAGAAGGAAATCTTCTGCAGGAGCTCGGCCGTGTTCTTGTAGCCCAACTTGCTGAGTTGGTCTTGATTATACACGACGACCGGGAAGATTTGGGCTTCGCCAGCAGTTTCGGTGCGAGGGATGATGGAGCCGGTGACGACGTATTTCTCCAGTTTGACGGGAGTTTCGGCGGTGGCCGGAGTAGCAGTTTGCTGGGCAAAGCCGGCAACTGCGAAAACGGAGGCGGACGCGATTAACGCGAACGCCCGCCGTAATTTACTTACGGAGCGGGTGCTCATAGTTCGATGGGTTGGGTTTTGGTGAAGCCGGCTTCGGGCTGTAAGGCCTGAAGCTGACTGACTTAGTTCACATCAAAAAAATGCGATCTCGTGAGAACTTCAACCTAATTCAGCAGCAGGAATTGCGGTCCGTCTCATTTTCAGGGGCTTTGGCCGCTCCGGGTGCAAACCGTAATTTATTCCCTGTGGGTTCAATACCCCGAAGCTTGCTCCGGCTTGTTTGAGTTGGAGGAGCCTGTTTGCAGGCGATTCAACGTATGATCCGACGGCGGGCGTTCTGAATCGCCTGCAAGCAGTCTCCTACAAATTAAGAGAAGAGACATCGGACATGGTGAGTGGGCGTTGGTTTGTTCAATTGCCTCGGGGCCCTCCTGAGGCGGGTAAACTTGCTCCGGGGATTTTTACGGTGAAATCACCTATTCGTCTGTGCACTCTCGCCGGAATTGGACCGCTTGCCGCGGCAGGGAGTGATGGCTCCGTGCGCAGGTTATGTAGTCTGGGTGAGCAGCCGGTTCCTCAACAACCAGAACGCGCGCCGCAAACTGTGCCCGGGCCGTGACGGAAAACAGCGACAGGACCAGAAGGTAATGAAACAGTATGTCCGGCAGACGGAGGCCCGGCGGAATTCCGACTGCCTAAAATTTCCCGCGGATCAACCCGCGGTTGCAGCCGGTTGAGCGGCGGGGGTGAGCGCGTCCTGGCGGAAAGTTCGCACGGCGAGCAGCAGGGCGAGGATGGTGACTCCCGCGCCCAGGAAAAACGGAGTGCCCGCGAGCCACTCGGGCCGATCACCCGCGACGGCCCAGCCGAAGCTCCAACTGCCCAGCAACGGGCCCGGGATCCCGGCGAGGCTGGCCAACCCGGCGTAGACTCCCTGCACCGCGCCTTGTTCGTTGGGTGGAACGTGCTTGGTGATGTAGGATTGCAGCGCCGGCCCGGAGATGCCCGCGCAACAGCCAAGGGTCATGATGACATAAATCATCCAGCCCTGGGTCGCGAGGCCGTAGCAGAATTGGGCGATAATCGAGGCGCCGAAGCCGAGCAACACGGCCTTGGTTTCACCCAGCTTGGGCACGAGGCGTTTGACCAAAGTGGCTTGCACGAGGCCGGTGAGCACGCCGACGGCCATGAGGGACAGGCCGATGGCGAGCGGCCCCCAATGGTAGCGGTGGCCCGTGTACAGCGCCCAAGTGGTCTGCAGCATCGTTTGGGCGAGCGACATGATGAAGTAGCACTCGGCCAGCCCCAGAACGGCAGGCAGGCGCTTCAGCGCATACAGGGCGCCGATGGGATTGGCCCGTTTCCAGGAGAACTCGCGGCGGTTCTCCGGCTTGAGGGATTCCGGCAATGCGAAGTAACCATAGAGCCAGTTGATCGAGGCGCAGGCGCCGGCGACAAAGAAGGGCAGCCGGATATCATACTGTCCGAGAATGCCACCCGCCACCGGTCCGATGATGAAGCCGATGCCGAACGCGGCGCCGAGCAGTCCAAACGCCTGCGCCCGTTTTTCGGGCGCCGTCACATCCGCGATATACGCGTTGGCGGTGGAGAGCACCCCGGCGGTGGCGCCGGCGATGATGCGGGCGAGGAAGAACCAGGCCAAGGTCGGGGCAATGGCCATGATGAAGTAATCGAGGGCGGAACCCGCGGTCGCGATGAGAATGATGCGGCGGCGCCCGTAGCGATCGGAGAGTGCGCCCAGAATCGGGGAAAAGATAAACTGCATCAAGGCATAGCACCCGATGATCATCCCATAGGTGTGCGAACCGGTGGCAATTTCACCGCCCGTCAACTTCACGACCAGGGCCGGCAGCACGGGGATGAGCAGCCCGAAGCCGATCACCGCGAGCACGAGAGTAATGAAAATGAAACCGACGCCCGCCTGGCGGGGAGAGGCTTTGTCCATGCGCGCATCATTCACAACCCCGCGCCCGCTTGGCGAGCCTGCAGATGAGCTTCAATTGCTGTTTGATATCGGACGATGCGAACACGGTGCTGCGGGTTGGGCGAGTCGTCCCCGCCGAGCCGCGGCGCACCCGGAGGGTGAGGGGCGGTCACTTCGCTCGGTACGCCCTACCGCTAATCCGCAGAATTGTAGACGAGGTCATCCCCGGAGGGCCCGCGGCTCCGCGGGCCGGCTCGCAGGGACGCGAGCCCTCCCGAGATGATCCATCCGTTTTTATTCCCGGTGGGTCCAATACCCCGGAGCTTGCGCCGGCTTGGTCGGCCGGCGGGATGAATTCCCACGGCGAGGTCGCCGTGGCTCCAGAGAGCAGCAGGCTGGAGCGCCTTTCAACCCCGCCCGCGGGTTTGAAATACCCCGGGGCTTGCCCCGAGGATGTTTGCTTGTGCTTTCCGTGGTAAAACTTCCGTAGATGGGGCTTGTCGGGGATGGCTCGTCGGAGACGACTCGCCCTGCCCACTGAGTTCCCGTGGTCACTTCTATCCGTGAGCTCCAATCATGGGGTTGAGCCAACCCCTCCCTCGCGTTCACCGCCGGGCGGTGACCATCCAATCCCACGGCAGTTCCTGGCCGCACGGGGCGTTCGCGATGCCCTCGTCGTGCCAGGGATACCAGACCTTGCGCACCGCAATGGAGCGGAGTCCGGCGCGGGTGGCCAGCTGGCGCGCGCCGGACTCTGTGTAGAACCGCTGCATCCGGTCGTCGCGGCGCACGATGGCCGTGGCCCCACGGTGTGGCCGGCTGCGGCCGGTCTCCAAGGCGACGATCGCATCGTGACTCTCGAGCGCAGGCAAGATGAAGAGCAACCATCCGCCGGATTGGGCGCACCGGGTCACTTGTTGCATCGCCCGGTGGCACGCCGTCGCCGAAACGAAGGTGACCACATTGGAGCAGACGACGAGATCGCCCTGCTCCTGCAATGAAAGTGGCAGGGCCTGGACGTCCGCTTGCAACCACTTGCAATTGGCCAATCCACGGCACCGCCGCGCCGCGATCTGCAACATCCGGCGGGAGTGATCGGTGCCGGTTTTCTCACCGAAATGGCGGCCATATTTCCTGATGAAGGAGCCGATGCCACAGCCGATATCCAGCAGCGTCTTCCGGCCGCGCAGCACGCCGCTCACTTGCAGCCAGCGGGCGATGACCCTCCGCCGGTCGCGCACGAAGATGTCGCACACCTCTTCGTCATACGCGGCTGCCAGCCGGTCCCAATCGCAGGCTTTCATGGGGTTATTCTTATTCCGCCGCACGGCGCGTTAGGGATATCGCGCCCTGCCTGGAATGCCGCGATCGGTTTGTTCACCGCAGGAATGCGGCGGCGGTCCAGAGGATCGGCGACTGGCCGTGGAGGTCGCCGGTCTTGCGCGGCCGGGCCAGGTAGAAGTCGTATTGCACCTTCAGGTCGTCGGTGCCGGTCACCTGCCGGCTCTTGTTGGTGCCCATGCAAACCTCGCGGACGTTGGAGCCGGCATCGAGGTAGCCCACGAGTCCGAGCCACGCCTTCCGGGCCGCGGGCGCGAAGGTTTTTTCGTCGAGCCAGCCCTGTTTGACGCCGGTCACAAAGGCGAAGGTGAACATGCCGGTGCAGGAGGACTCGGCCCACGACTCGGGCTTGTCGAGCAACTGGCGCCACATCCCGTCCGGGCCCTGGGTGGCGAGCAGCGCGGTCATCATCTTCCGGTAGCCGGCGAGGATGCGCGCGCGGTGCGGGTTGGCGGCGGGCAGTTCACGCAACAGCTCGGCCATACCGGCGGCGACCCAGCCGTTGCCGCGGCCCCAAAAGAACGGCGAGTCCGGCGCGTGGTGGAAAAGTCCGTTGGGTTGCTGGAGCTTGTCGAGGTAGGCGGCCATCATCAGGGCGGCGCGGTCGAGATACTTCGCGTCGCCCGTGGCGCGGAAGGCCTGCACCTGCAGCGCCGGGCTCATGAACATGTCGTCAATCCAGTAGCGGGCCTCGTGCGTGATGCCGTCGGGCGTGGGCTGCTCCCACTGGGCGTCGGCAAAATGCAGGCCGGCGGCGAGAAATTCAGGGTCCTTGGTGAGCAGGTTGATCTCCAGCGGCACCACGCCGAATACGCGGAAGTCCACGTGGTCCTGCTCGGAAATTTTCTTCGCGCCCGCGGGGGTCAGCAACTGGTCGTATTTCGCCACGAGCCGTTTTTGCAGGTCGGCATTGGCCGTCAGCCGGGCGACCTCCAGCGAGCCATACCAGGCGCAGACCTCCGGGTAGATGACGAAGCGCGGGCGTTCGCCCTGGGTCCACTGCAGCGGGCGGGCGGTGAAATTTTCGGCGACGCGCCGGCCGATCTCGGCGGGCGCGGTCCCCGCCGGCCAATTGGTGAATTCGGCGGGGGGGGCGGCGCGAGTGGCCGCAGGGGAAAGGCCGGCGAGAACGAGGGCGGCCAGCCGCAAACCGAGAAAGCACATGGGTTTCATCGGCGGAAATACCTAGACGCGGGCCAGGCACATGGCACGGCCTAAAAACAGGAGCCCATCTGAAGAATGGAGCGATCAATTCCCCGCGGGGACC
>JANMVS010000438.1:0-6523 GCA_031392885.1 Verrucomicrobiota bacterium | reverse complement strand
GGCTGATCCGGGCGGCATTGCGATGACCAGCCTGATCTATTCGCAGATCAAAAACCAGATGGACCTGAAGGGCACGTATCTCGCGCCGGTGAAACTTAAGAATATCCCGGAAAAGATCCGGATTTTTCTGGTGCATCCACCCAAGGGCGAGTCGGCCCACTCGTCCTCCCAGCAGTACCGCAAACTCGCGATCCGCATCGGCGTCGGCGTCGGCGTGCTGTTGCTGGGTGCCTGGCTCGCCAGCCTGTTATTTCGCGGCTGACCCGGGCATCAAGCTCCTCGCCACCGGCGCAGATCTTTCCCAGGGTCAGTCGCCGGGAGCGCAGCAATTCTCCGCCGAGGAGATCCAGGCGGCGGTGAAGGAGGCGGAACAACCGCACCGGATCAAGTATCGAAAGCTGACAAAGTAGCGGGCCACGCTTTCACTTTGTTCAAGCGCGGCTACCAACCGAGGCAAAGCTACGACCCCGTGCGCGCGAGGGTCCCGGGAGTGGTGTTGTGGCACAGGCGCGTGGCACTGCTGCGCAGAAGGTTCAGAATCGCCTCGTGGCCGGCGTTGAGCTCGATGCGCCGGGCCTTCGACCATCCGACCAGCACGAGGGCGGTGACCTGGCCGGAAGACTGGGCAGCCGCGGCCATATCGGTTGCCCCTCGGGCGGTGAACGGGACCAGCATCCCCCTGCATCGGCCGCAATTGCCCGTGGTTTAGAGCGGGATCAGTATTTTTGTAGCCGCGCTTGAACGCAGCGAAAGCGTGGCTCAGGGAGGCCGCGTTGCCTGCCAGCCATAGGCTTGGCGACGGCTGGTCGCTGCGCTCCCCGTTCGACAAGCTCAGGGTGGTGAGCAGAGTCGAACCACTCAGGGCCTTGAGCGGAGCCGAAAGGCAACGCGGCTACACGGTTATTCGAACCGCGCTATCGGGATCAGAACGCCGGGTGAGTGATGGGTTGCATCCCGCGGGGCTTTGGGGCAAGCAGAGGGAATGGCGTTTCCCACCACCCGCTGGAGCTTGCTGGCCCAGGCGACGATTCACGGTGATGCGGCGCAGGCGGAGGCCCTGGCGGAGTTCTACCGCCGCTATCGTGAGCCGATCGTAAGTTTCATCCGGCGGCAGACCACGGACCATGCGCAGGCGGAGGATCAGGCGCAGGATTTTTTCCTTCATCTCATCCACCGTTCGACCCTGCAACGGGCCGATCCGTTGCGGGGCCGTTTTCGGTCGTTTCTCATCGGGGCGCTGACGAGTTTCCTGGCGCGGGACCGGGTGCGCAGCGGGGCGGCGAAGCGCGGGAGCGGTGCGCTGCCCCTGTCGCTGGAGGCCATGACATCAGGGGCGGGCGAGCCGGCGGTGCCGGCGGACGTGGCGAAGGCCTTTGACCGGGATTGGGCGCAGGCCCTGCTGGTCCGCGTGCGGCGGGATATTGTGACGGACTGGCCGGGCGAAGAAACCGCCGTGACCATGCTGCTGCGCTTCCTGCCGGGTGCCGCGGACACGCCCACCTATGAAGTGGCGGCAGACGGTCTGGGCTGGACGCTCGCGCGACTGAAGACGGAGGTGTTCCGGATGCGGGCCCAGTTCCGCGAGCGGGTGCGAGCCGAGGTGGCGCTGACCGTCGAGGCGTCGCACGAGATCGAGGAGGAGATGGCCCACCTGCACCTCGTGCTGTCTGATCCGACGGCGTGAGTTGACGATGAGTGATCCGGCTGACCTTTCCTGCTGCGTGGTGTGCGGCACCGCGCTCACGCGCGGGGAGGGGGGCGTGTGGTGCGCGAGCTGCGCCTTGGCGGGGGTCTTTACTCCGCCGGATGCGGCCGCCGTGGCCGGCCGGGCGGAAGGGATCCTGTTCCGCGTGCCGGGCCACGCGGTGCTGGCGGAGCTCGGGCGCGGCGCGGCGGCCATCGTGTACCGGGCCCGGCAGGAGCAGCCGGTGCGGGAGGTGGCGCTGAAGATGCTGCGGCTGCACGAGCTGGGCTCGGCGGAATCGCTGGCGCGTTTCCGTTTCGAGGCCGCGACGGTGGCCGCACTTGACCACCCGATGATATTACCCGTGCTCACGGTGGGTGAACACGACGGGCAGCCGTATTTCACGATGAAGCTCTGCCGCGGCTCGCTGGCGGAGCGGTTGGATAAATATATCGCCCGGTGGCGGGAGACGGCGGAGCTCGTGGCCGTCCTGGCGGAGGCGGTGCATCATGCGCATGCCCGCGGCGTGCTGCATCGCGACCTGAAGCCGGGCAATGTGCTCTTCGACGAGGCTGACCGGCCCTTCATCAGCGACTTCGGCCTCGCCAAAATGATCGAGGCGCCCGCCACCGGCGGCCCCGTGACCCGGCCGCTGCTGGTCATGGGCACGCCCGGCTACCTGGCGCCGGAGGTGCTGGCGGGAGGCGCCGGTGCGGCCACCACGGCGGCCGATGTCTTCGCGCTCGGGGCGATGTTGCATGAGTTGCTCACTGGCACGCCACCGCCGGCCAGCCATGCGGCCGCCGCACCGCGTCCGGGCGTGCCGCGTGATCTGGCGGTGATTTGCGCCCATGCGTTGGCCGCCGAGCCGGGTAGGCGTTACGCCTCGGCCGAAGCCCTTGCGGCGGACGTGCGGGCGTGGCTGGCTGGGCGGCCCATCGCGGCGCGGCCGGTGTCGGCCCTCGGCCAGAGCTGGTCGTGGGCCCGGCGGAATCCCGCGCTGGCTGCGGTGGCGGTGGCCTTGGGTGTTACGCTGCTGGGTGGGACCGTCGTTCTCGGATTTAAGAATCGCGCGCTGCGCACGGCGCTCGCCGAGGCGCAGGCGGCCGAGGCCCGGTCACAAACAAGTTTGGCGGAATCGCTGCTGGCGCAGGCGCAGGCGGTGCGGCAGAGCGGGCGCGAGGGGCAACGGCGCGAGACGCTGGCGCTGCTCGGCCGGGCGGCGAGGATCGGGCCGACGGAAGCGCAGCGCGACGAAGCGACGGCCGCCTTGCTGCTGCCGGACTGGAGCAAGGACGAGGAAATTAGGCTGTGGACGGGTGACACAAACTCGGCCGTGCCGACGCCGGATTTCAGCGCCTGTTTGGTGGAGAATACGGCCCATCGCTTCACCCTCCAACCGCGGGCGGGGGGCAACCCCCGGTGGACGTGGCAGGGATCGGCGGCTTCGGCGAGCTGGCCGGTGTTTTCCCCGGACGGCCGCTGGGTGGCGCTGCATTTCCGCAACGACGAGGTGCAGGTGCTGGCGGTGGCCGACGGCAAACCCGCGTTACATTTGGCGGGCCGGCCCTACGCGTTCAAGGGCGCGGTGTGGTGTTTCGGCCAGGACCTGGATTTCTCGCCTGACGGCACGCTGCTGGCGGTCGCGCGGCCGGCAGGCGGCGTGAGTTTCCACCGGCCGGAGGGCGGCGAACCGGTCCGCGAGTGGGCGGGGGCCGAGTGGATCACGACCATGCAGTTTTCCCCGGATGGGGCGCGGCTCGCGGTGGGCGGCGGGCGCGAACTGAAGGACTCGCTGCTGGCGGTGATCGACGTGGCGACCGCGCGCGTGCTGGTGCAGGAGAAAACACCGCGGCGCGTGGAATTTACGGCGTGGTCGGCGGATGGCCGCTGGCTGGCGTTCCGGGCGGCGGTGGGGAGCGCCGAGGTGCGATCGGCCACGACCCTGCAGGTGCGATCGGTGCTGCCGGATCGGGAGGCCTTGCACGGAAAATTTCTGCCTGATGGCGAGCGGCTGCTGCTGACCCAGCAGGTGAGCGCCACGCGGCTGTGGCACATCGACAGCGCGCAGCTGTTGCTGGAGAAAGAGGATGCCGGGCGGCCGGGCAACTGGTGGAGCGGAGAACCGTTGCAGCAGTGGCGGACGTCTATGGCCGGGCCGGTCAACCTGGTCCGGTTTGAGGACAGTCCGGTGCTGCGGACCTGGCCGGGCGGGGAGGAGAATTTCACGGTGCCGGAACATGGCTGGGCCACGGAGCAATCGGGGGACGGACGGTTCCTGGCGGTGGGCGGCTGGGGTGGTGGGGCGGTCTGGAATCTGGCGACGGGCCAGCTGGCGTTGCGGGTGGCGTTGAGCGAGACAAGCGATGCCGGCGGGCTGCGTTTTGATCCGGCGGGCGGGGCAATGTGGGTGAGCCTGGCGGACCGGGGGCTATGGCGGGTGCCGGTGCAAGGCAGGGCGACGGAGCCGTGGACCGCGGGGCCCGGGGAGCAGTTCGATGCGGAGAAAGGATTTTATCTCACCGCCAGCAACCGGGTGAGCGGACGGCTGGCGCTGGTGAACCCGCAGGGCGGCGAAGTGAAAATTTTCGATACGCGGGCCAGGAAGGTGGTGGCCCGCTGGCCGCATGCCGGGGCGAACACGGCGGAGTTTTCCCCGGATGGGACGCAGATTGTCGTCAACGGCATGCCGGTGCAGAAGGGCCCGGGCGCGCCGGCGACGGTTTATACCGTGGCGACGGGGGCGGTGGTGCGCGTGCTGGGCACAGAGGGTGGGCGCCTCGCGCGCTGGAGTCCGGGTGGGGCGTGGGTGCTCGCCGCAGACGGCAAGGAACGGACGAAGCTCTGGCGCACCGACACCTGGCAGTCCGGTCCTGACCTGCCGGAAGATACCCAAAACTGGCAAGCGCCGGCCGCGTTTTCGGCCGACGACCGGGTGCTGGCGTTGCGGGCGAATAGCAGTTTCCAACTCATTGAGCTTGGCCGGGGAGCAACACTCCTGAATTTGGCCAGGCCAGAAGGTGCTACCTACCGTCGAGATATGGGATTAGTCGGGGATCGGCAGTTTTGGACCGTGGCATTGGACGGTCGGGTACAGGTCTGGGATCTTGTCGCTGTCCAACGGGAACTGGCGGCGATCGGGCTGGGTGCCGGACTCGGGAAATAGGGAAGGTGGGGCATTTTTTACTGTCCCGGGCCGATAGTTTGAAACTTTCCGCAATATCTTTGCGGAAGGATAGGTAACACCCTGCATTCCTATGAAAAAACTACCCCACCTCACCCTGTCTCTCGCTCTGGCCTTGGCTGGGTTTTCCACCGCGCGGGCGGATACCATCCATAGCGGAAACTACACCGCTGAAATAACCAAGACCGGGGGGATGGGTGCTGTCACGCTCGTCAATGACTTCTCCTTTGGCCACGATTCTCTCATCTCGACGCACGACAATGAAGTTTCTGGAACAATGCATACCCAGTTTGTGGCCGATGCGGGCTTGATCTTCGACAAGGTTTATTTCAACGGCCTGACGGGTGGTGCAATCTTCAATGGGATAGGTGCCCGGGCCATTTTCGACTGGACCCTAAATGGGGGCACGTTTGAAGGAGGCTCAACTTATGGTGGGGTCAACGATCACGCCGGGCACGTTCGGGAATGGGAAATCACCGGGCCGAGCACTGGACGGAGTGTTTTTTACCACGGCTATTGGGATCAAACCGTTATGTACGATTTCAATAATCCGCTCTCCGGGTCGGGTTATTATTCCATCGGGTCGTCAAGCTTCTCGATGGATATGGACGCACTGGTGCAGACATGGGGTTCCAGTAGCATTATCCCGCAGGGAATCCGTTTTAGTTTTACCTACCTCGACGCCCCTCCCCCCACGAGCTCCGTGCCCGAGACGGGTGCGACGGCGGGCCTGATGCTGCTGGGGCTGGCGGGCATGGCGGGCGCCCGGCGGTTGGCGGCGTCGCGAACCGTTTCGGTCTGAGGCGGGCTCATGCAATAGGGTGGGCGTCGGTTTCCAGTCCGACGCCTGTCGCCGCTGTGGAAAGCGGCGACCACCTTGCTTTGCATTTTTTGAGAGTGAAAAGCCGCTTCGACTGCATCTTCCCGGCTGAGGCGGTAGAAAGCCACGCTTTCACTTCGTTCAAGCGCGGCTACACCTTTCACTCAAAGCCGAACAGCCGGCCCATCTCGCGGCGGTCCTTCTTGGTGGGGCGGCCTTCGCCGCGCTGGCGCGCGAGCAGGTGTTCGATCCCGGCCTGCTTGGCGCGTTCATACTCGGCGGGCGGGGTGAGGTCTTGGAGGAACTCCGGCAGTTGCTTCGCCGCGACCCTTGAGCGCGGGAGGCCGATGACCTTGAGCGTGCGGGTGAGGGCGCCGATCCGCACGGTGACGATTTCGCCGACATGGATGTCGCGGCCGGGCTTGGCCTCGAGTTCGCCCAGCAGGACCTTGCCGGCGCGGCAGGCGTTCGTGGCAAGGGGGCGGGTCTTGAACACGCGCACGCACCAGAGCCATTTATCGAGGCGAGGATCATCCATGGAGACGAAGCATTATTAGCTTCAGGACCGAGGGCCAAACAAGAATTTGTCGAGACGAGGATCGTCCATAGGTTCAACAAAGTTCATCGCCACGAAAAGACACAAAAACAGCGGATGGCCACAAAAGGCATGGAAAGCGCAAAAATGTGGAAGGCTGGTTCTGTGCCTTTTGTGCTTTTTGTGGCAATCCTGCTGTGCCTTGCGCCGGAATAAAATCCGGCTAGCCTCCTCTCACGCTCATGAAAGTGCGCTCCCTGCTCCCCCTCCTGTTTCTCACTCTGACCATGACTCAATCGT
>JANMVS010000339.1:0-3999 GCA_031392885.1 Verrucomicrobiota bacterium | reverse complement strand
GTCCACGGCGGCGGTGAAGCCGGTATATCTGCAAGCCATGCTCGAGGCGATTTTGGGCCGGAAGATCGTCGACCCCGACGTCGCGTACGCGGGCCTCGACGCCGCGTCGCGTTGGCGGGTTTACAGCCAACTGGGCCTGCTGGAGCGGATCCCGGCGACCGAGAAGGCCCGGCTGGAGCAGGTGATCGCCGCCGCCAAGGCGAACTGAGGTGGGACAATGCAGACGACTGCCCGCGAAACACGCGAAATGCTGAAGTTCGGAGGAACGCTGGTCCTTTTCATGTTCCCCGATTGGGAACATGGAACCCACGGAAAAAATCCCTAGCCTGCCCTGTCGCGGCTTGATGGAACAATCACGGCATTTCGAAAATGGGCCATGGTTTCAGCCGCAGAGCAACCTATTGGGTTACTTGTGCCTTGGGGCGGGAGCGCTCCTCGATTCTGACTTCCGGGTATTCCGGGTGTTCCGTGCGCAACAATATCCGGCTACTTTTCGGAGTAGGATTGGCCGGAGTCGCGGGCCGGGGCCGGCGGGTTTCGGCGTGATGACGGCGCCGAATTGTGCTTAGGCTTACGGCATGAAACGAACCATTGTTCTGCTGGGCCTGCTCAGCGGGCTGATTTCCGGGACGCTGTTGGGCGCTGAGGCAAAAAAATCCGGCAAGCCGGCGCCTCCCCCAGCGATCGGCAGGCTCGGTTGGCTGGCTGGCAGCTGGCGGATGGAAAAAGGTGGCCGGGTGATTGATGAGCAGTGGATGGCTCCGGCGGGCGGGGTGATGCTGGGCATGGGTCGTACCATCGCGAAGGGACGGGTCATGGAGCATGAGTTCCTGCAGATTCGCGAGGGGCCGGGCGGCGACCTGTTTTACATCGCCCAGCCCTCGGGCCAGCCGGAGGCCACATTCCAGATCACGTCGCTTAGCGATACGGCGGTATCCTTCGAAAATCCGCAGCATGATTTTCCGCAGAAGATCAGCTACACGCTGCAGACCGTCGGCGTGCTGCTGGCCGCCATCGAGGGCCCGGGAGCGGACGGGCAGGTGAAGCGCATCGAGTTTACCTACCAGCGGGTGCAACCCTGAGAATTTGAAACCGCAGAACACACGGAATACACAGAAGCAGGGATGGCTGATTGAATTTTTCTGTGGGTTCCGTGTATTCTGTGGTTAATTCCTCTTATGAAAAAACAACGCGTGACCGGCCTCGGCGGAATTTTCTTCAAGGCGAAGAACACCAAGAAATTGGCCGCCTGGTATAAGAAGCACCTGGGCCTGCCCATCGAGGTCTGGGGTGGGTGCGCGTTCCCGTGGCGCGACGCGCAGAGGCCAAAGAAAAAGGGCACAACCGTCTGGAGCCCCTTCGATGCCACCACAAAGTATTTCGGACCGGGCAAACAGGGCCACATGGTCAACTACCGCGTCGCCAGCCTGAAGAAGGTGCTCGCGACGCTGAAGAAGGAGCGCGTGTGGATCGATCCGAAGGGCATCAAGGCAACCGAATACGGCAAATTTGCCTGGATCAAGGACGGCGAAGGCAACCGGATCGAGCTCTGGCAACCGCCGAAGGGGATGTGAGGCCAACCAATTCTTTCCGCGGATGACGCGGATCGACGCGGATGGCCGATAAGCATTCATGCGCCGCATCTGGGTATGCCACTGAAATCCGGCCAGCTATTGAAGTCGCATCGGAGTGAAACCGGACATATGATTTTTCTTATGCACAGGGCAGGTAACAATGCGGTAACTGTGGTGGTGGTCCTAGCGCTCTGTCTTGGTCAAACGGGTTGCGTCACCGCGAAGAAATACAAGCTGGCGAAAGCGGACGCGCCGCCGGTCCGGCCGCTGGGCTGGACGGTCGCCGCGCCGCCGGCGGAGCTGACCCTGGAGACGTTGATCGTTTACAAGGGGCCTGGCACGTGGAAACGCGAGGCGAAGTGGGATGAATATGTCGTGAAATTCACCAACCACGGCACGGTGCCGCTGACGATCGGCATGGTCGCGTTGATCGACATCCTCAGCCAGCCGCAGGTCCCGGGCGTCGATCCATGGAAGTTGGAAAAAATCAGCAGCACCAACTGGGACAAATATGGGTCAACCGGATTGCAATTGCTGGCTGGGGCTGGACTGGCGGTCGTGTATGTTGGCATCGGGGTAGGGGTGGCCTTGGGCGGATTTATGGGAGGTTCCGCCGCGGCGACGGGGGGCGCGGCCTTCGCTCTTACCGCAATACCCATTTTCGCCGTGGTGGACCTCAGCGCGGTCGCGGTCATGAATCACAACAATAAGGCGAAGGTGCGGGCGGAATTCGACCGGCGGCGACTGGTGCTGCCGCAGACCGTTGCGTCGGGCGCCTCGGCCACCGGGAGCTTTTTCTTCCCGATGACCCCGGGGCCGCAGCGGCTGATCGTCAAAGGTCAGGCCGGCGATAGCCCGCTCGAACTCACCCTCGAACTAAAGCAGCTCTCCGGTCTTCACCTCAAACCAGCGGAGAAGAAGTAGCATAAATAGTTTGTTCGCCTCGGGGCGGGCCGAACGTGGTCCACTGCTATATGACTTTCAACACCCCGTAGGTCCGCTTGCCTTTTCTGAGCAAGAGATACTTGCCGAAGAGCAGATCGCTGGCCGTGACGCTGCGGGTGTGGTCGGGGACGCGAACATTGTTCAGATAAATGCCGCCGGCTTCCAGATCCTTCCGGGCGGCGCCCTTGGAGGGGGCGAGGCCGGATAAGACGATAAGGTCGCCAATCGCGGCACCAGCGCCTTCGAGTTTGTCTTTCTCGAGGTCCGTAGTGGGGACTTCGCCGACGACGTCATTAAAAATCGTCTCGCTGATGCCTTCGAGCGAGCCGCCGAAAAGAATGTCGCTGGCCTTGAGCGCCGCAGCGTGGGCGTCGGCACCGTGGACCAGCGTGGTGATCTCGCGAGCGAGGGCCTTCTGTGCGGCGCGGGCGCCGGGGTTGGACTTCAGTTCGGCCTCGAGGGCGGCGATCTCCTCCTGCGACAGGAAGGTGAGCGTCTTGAGCAGTTTTCCGACGTCGGCGTCGTCACTGTTCACGAAGAACTGATAGAAACGGTAAGGACTGGTCTTTTTGGGATCGAGCCAGACCGTGCCGGTGGCGGTTTTGCCGTATTTGGCCCCGTCGGACTTGGTGAGCAGCGGAAACACCAGGCCCCAGACGGTGGCGCCGAGTTTCTTGCGGGTGAGCTCGGTGCCGACGGTGATGTTGCCCCACTGGTCGGTGGCGCCGACCTGCAGCTCGCAGTTAAAGATTTGGTGCAGATGGAAGAAATCATAACCCTGGAGCAACATGTAGCTGAACTCCGTGAAGCTGATGCCGCTGCTGCGGTCCTCCATGCGCGAGCGGACGGAATCCTTCGCGATCATGGAGTTCACCGTGATGTGTTTGCCGGTATCGCGGAGAAACTCGAGGAAGGTGATCGGGCCGGTCCAGTCGTAATTATTGACGACGCGGGCGGGGTTGATTGCGCCGGTGAAGTCGAGGAAGCGGGCCAACTGGGGCTTGATGCAGGCGAGGTTGTGCTCGAGTTGGTCGGGGGTGAGCAGGTTGCGCTCGTCGGACTTGCCGGAGGGGTCGCCGACCATCCCGGTCGCGCCGCCGGCGAGGGCGATGGGGTGGTGGCCGTGCTGCTGGAAGCGGCGGAGGGCGAAGAGCGGCACGAGGTTGCCGACGTGGAGACTGTCCGCCGTGGGATCAAAGCCGCAGTAGAGCGTGAGCGGGCCCTCGGCGAGGCGTTTGGCCAGCGCCGCGCGGTCCGTGCAGTCGGCGTAGAGGCCCCGCCAGTCGAGTTCGTCCAGGATCGTCATGGAATGGCGTCGTTATCGGCGCGGGCCGGGGGTGTGGCAAGTGCGCAGTGGCGGACGCGCGCCCCCCAGCGCGTCGGGTTTCAGGCTGTACGGTCAAAAACGGCCCGCCGTCGCGGGGCCCTCCCCGGCGCAGGCAAACCAGTAAAACTAATGGGGTACCGCATCAACTTAGTA
>JANMVS010000288.1:0-12579 GCA_031392885.1 Verrucomicrobiota bacterium | reverse complement strand
AGACAAATTCGACGAGCAGCATCCTTTCTACCAATTCTTCGCCCGCCTCGGCGCCCTGCGGGCCGGCCATGTCGCGCTGCGCATCGGGGCCATGATTCCGCGTCTGACCAGCGAGCCCGGGCTGTTTGCTTTCTCCCGCATAGAGCGCAACGAACGGGTGGAATACGTCGTTGCCCTCAACAACTCCCGCTCCGCCACGCTGACCGCCACCGTGGCGACGTGCCAGCCGGCCGGCGCCACCCTCCAACGTATTTTCGATTCCCGCACGCCCGATGCTCCCGGCGAGGAAACCTTAGTCACCGATGGCACCGGAGCCGTGCGCGTTGCGCTCGCCCCACTCCAATTCGCCGTGTGGCGGGCTTCGGTCACGCTGCCGGTTCCGACCACCCGGCTCCAAGTCGCCCTCGTCACTCCCGCGGAAGGCGCGAGCCTTAGCTTCAAGGCGAAGGAAACGGACGGCCAAACCTTTCCCAGTCGCCGCGAAATTCGCGCCGAGGTGACCGGCGGTGATGGGCTCGCCGAGGTCACGTTTGTGATGACGCGTGCCTCCCGTCCGGGCCAGTTCGAACTGCTCGGCACCGATGACGCCGCTCCCTACCGGGTGCTTTGGTCGCCCCCGGCCGATCTGGCCCCGGGCGAGGAAGTGGCGTTTATCGCCACGGTCAACGACCTGCGCGGACACCAGGCGGTGGCGCGCGTAGGTGGTCTCACGGTTGCGCCCTCCAAGGCTTCCTTCGGCATCCCGAACGCGAAGAGTCCCCGCATCGTCACCGTCCCACCCGCCGCCGTCAACGTCGCCGCCGGCACGGCGCTCACGCTCTCCGTCCAAGCCGAGGGCTCCGGTGCGCTCGAATACCAGTGGCTCCTCGATGACGAGAAGATCCCGGGCGCCACCGCGGCAACCTACACGGTGCGCCAGGCGGCGGCGACTCAAACGGGGTCGTACCGGGTGTTGGTGCACAATCTTGCCGGGACCACGATCAGTGCAATCACCGCGGTCATCGTCACCGGCGGCGGACGAATTGAAAAGCAGGTGGCGTTTCCCTCGCGCCTGGTCGCGCCGCGTCAGGTCGATGTCTGGCTGCCCCCGGGCTACGATGAAAATTCCTCCGAACGCTACCCGGTCCTCTATATGCACGACGGCCAGAATATCTTTGATCCGTCCCTCAGCTACGGTGGCACGGCCTGGGAAGTCGACCGGGCGATGTGCCGGCTCATGCAGGCCGGCAAAACCCGCGGCGCCATCATTGTCGGCGTCTGGAATACCGGGATGGGCCGTTTTCCCGAATACATGCCGAAAAAAGCCGTGTCCAGTGAGACGCTGTCCTTGTTTCCCAAGGGTCCCACGATGCCCACCGCCGCCATTACCTCGGACGCCTATCTGAAATTTCTGGTGACGGAGCTGAAGCCTTTCGTCGACCGCACGTATCGGACCCGGCCGGAGGCGGCCCACACCTCCGTCATGGGCTCCAGCATGGGCGGGCTGATCTCGGCCTATGCGCTCGCCGAGTATCCGGCGGTGTTCGGTGGCGCCGGTTGCGTTTCCACCCACTGGCCCGCCGGGGAGGGCGCCGTGATTGATTACCTTGCAAAAACCCTGCCCGCCCCCGCCGGGCACCGGATCTATTTTGACTACGGCACCGCGACGCTCGATGCGTTGTACGAACCGCACCAGTTGCGCATGGACGAAGTGATGCGCAAGGCCGGCTATGTGGAAAATGAAAACTGGCTGACCCGGAAATTTCCCGGCGCCGAGCACTCCGAAAAATCCTGGCGGGAGCGCGTGGAGATCCCGCTGACTTTTCTGCTGGGCCGATAGGGTGGTGGCCCGGAAATATCCTGCGCTTGTAGGTCGGGCTTTATGCCCGACTCCGCGTCACTCGCGTCGGGGATAAACCCCGACCTACAGCTCACGGCGTACGCCAAGCGCCCTGTTGTTTTTCTCTTGTGGCCAATCCCTCCGCCGAAAATTGGCTCACTCCTTCGCGGGGGGCAGATCAAACTCGATGGGGATACTGACCCGGGTCTCGACTGCCTGCCCGTTCAGCACGCGGGGCAGGAACCGCCATTGCCGCACGGCTGTCAGGGCCGCCTCGGCAAACGCCGGGTCGGACGCCCGTTCAACCACCGGATCCAGTACGACACCCTGCGGTGTGACCCGCATGGTTACGACCACCTCCCCCTTGAGTCCGCTCTGGCGCAGGGCCGCGGGATATTCCGGGGTGGAGCCAAAGAAGGGCGCGGGGCCGGCTTCTTTCGCCCCGGTAATCCGTTGGGCGATCATGCGGTCGAGCATCTCTGCCCGATAAGCGGGCGTATGCTCCGACTGGAATACTTCGTGTCCCCCGACGAAGAGGTGGAGATCGACCTGGCCTGAACCCATGTACTGGCCCAAGGCCAGGTCCGCCGCGAAGGATTTCGGTGTCCGCGGGACAAGCTGACCGATTTCATAAACGAAAATCTTTTTTCCCACGTTCGCGATCTCCAGCTCCAGCACCAGGAAAACCTCGGCCAACAAATCAGCGGACTCGAATTTCGCGCTGAAATGAACCCGGTTATTGGCCGGAGCATTGGCGTAATCCACATTGACGTTGGTCGGCCTGGCCTCCTTGTCGCGAATGGCGATGAAAACCGGCAGGTACTCCTCCACTTTGTTCAGGGCCAGGCGCTGGCCCTTGGCCGCCACCAGTTTTCCGTTCTCCATGATGTAGGGCTGGACCCCGCTGACTTTGAAAACGGTGTGGAATTTCCCGTCAGCTTCCTGGACATAAAGCCGGTTTTGCGCAGCCAGCGGCCTGGCCAACCCCAGCGCCAGGAGCAGGCAGCTGAGGTCCCGCGCTAGAATTTTGCTGTTCATGGTGGAAGAATGAAGGTGGTGGGGCGGGCTGGATCGCTGCGTACCCGCCGATGATCTAATGAAGCGGTGACTCGCGGATGGCATTAATCTCCCTCCCTTGCCCGCCGGCTTCGATCCTGATCCCTGTTAAAAAACCGCGATGATCCGAAAAAATCTTGGAAAAGACGGCCTTGGCGTCTGGCGGGGGAGGGGGCTTTCAGCGAATTTCCGCCCGCATGCGTGCTATTAGCAGGTCGATCGAGGCAGTTGATTCGGGGTCCTCCTCAATCACCGAGAGCTGTTTGGCCTGCGCGAGATGTGTCATCATCTCGTCCCCCCGCCGCAGGTGGTAGAGTTTTCTGGCGATCCGCAGTTCGATCGCCGAATTGACGGGCCCGCTTCGGGTCGCGGCCACCAGGAACCGGACGGCTTGCGCCTCATCGCTCCGCGTCTCGTAGATCGCGGCCACCCGCAGGTTGTTCTGCTGGTTCCTGGTTTGATACTCGGCGGTCGCCAGGCTTTCTTTTTCTGCCGCAGCGGGCTGTTCTTGATATACCAGCAGACTCACGAGCGCCTCGAGCGCGGCTTGGCTGCCCCGGTTTCCCGCCAGAATGGCCCGGAACTCGTGCGCCGCGCCGGCCTGGTCTCCCGCCAGGCGCGCGAGATTGCCACGCATCATCCGCAGTTTTTCATCCGCGGGATGCTGCGCGATGGCACGGTCAATATAACCCCGGCCTTCGGCAAATCGTTTCATGCGGGTGGACAAGGCGGCCAGGGGCCCGGCCAGCTTGGCCGCATCCGCTGATAATATCGCCGCCTCCTGCAAAATTTTCTCTGCCTTTGCAAAAGACCCGAGTTGGGCGAGCAGCGAGGCCTCGTTGGCGGCAAGGACGGGATCACGCGGGAGGAGTTGCTGGGCCCGCTGCGCCTGGGCCAGCGCCGCGCCGAGATCCCCGCGTTCGAGATCAAGGCCCTCTTCGATCGCCGCTAACGCAGGATTCGCCGGATCCTTCACGGTCGCCGCCTGCACCACCGCCTGCGCGTGCCGCAATGATTCCGGCGAATGGAAGTCGGTCTCCGCCGAGGCAATGGCCCGCGCTAGCCGCGCCTGGTCCTCGACATAGGTCAGCTGATTGGTGAAGGGGGGGTGCCGCACGATATCCGCGATTCGTTGCAGCATGTTCAGACGCTCATGGGGCGTGTACGCCAAGGCCGCGGCACATGCCGGCGAATCAAGCCAGGCGGCCCGGCCCGGTTCGCCGCCAAAGAGGGCGGTTTCCGCCCCCGCCGCCAGCAAGCGCGCCAGCTGGTAGTTCCCTTCCCAGTCGAAGTGCACGTGCTCAAAGAGAATCTCCCGCCCGGCCGGCGGAACACTCGAGGCGGGATCAGATCCCAGCAGGACGGCTGCGTCCAAAAAGCTGACCGTCGCCGCACCGCGGCGGGCGACCTGCCGGATGATTTCATTGATGCGAACATCCGGCCGGAAGCGCAGGGCGTCCCAATGCTGGGCCTGGAGAAAATGCTGTCTCGCCGCCGCGTGGTCGCCCGCTTGCAGTTCGAGCGAGCCCAGCATGAACGCGGTGTCGGCATATTGCGGGTCGAGGCGCTGCGCCTCCCGCAGGTCGGTGCGGGCCGGGCCTGCCTCGCCCAGCATCCATTCCAGCCGGCCCCGGTCGAACGCCTGCCGCCACGCGGCCAGCTCCGCCCCCGAGAGCCCGGCGCGATGCTGTGAAAGCAAGGGGGCGCAGTCCTTGAGATTCGCCACGACCGTGCACAACAGCGTTTTCGCGCCAGCGTCCGCCGCCACGCGGGTGATATCCTGGAGATTGGCGGCAAAGTTCTGGTAGACCCGCTCCAGCCGGGGATCATCGCCCGTTACGGCACTATCCACGAACATGGCCATGCCGCCCCACTCAACCGACTGTTCGCTGTGTCGAGCCAACTTGCCGAGGACGGCCGTCATCAGCTGGCCGGTTCGGGTGGAACGGACGAAGACGCTCAGCCGGATGACCCAAAGCGGCGGCATTTCCGACAGGTAGGCACAACCAGGTCCATAGGGCCCGACGACCTCGTTGTTGCCCAAGTAGACGACAAACAGATCGGGAGAAAACGCCGCCAGATCTTGGGCGATCCGGCAGACCACGTGCGAGTTGATCGCCACGACGCCCGTGTTGATGACTTCGATTTCCTTGCCCGGGAACCGGGCGCGCAGTTGCGCGCGCAGCTGCGCGGCAAAGCCGAAAGCCGGGACCGGAACCCCTTGGGCCGCCGATTCACCCAGCACAACAATGCGCACCGTGTTGGGCGGCTTGTGCGCCGCCACGCGGAAGTTGAGCGGTCTCAGCTCAAAATTCCTGGGCAGAAACAAACTGACGAAGTCCGGATTCGTTCGGAAGTAACCGGGCTTGTCGTCCGGGATCAGAAAACCTGCTGATCGTCCAAAACCCGCCACCCGCAGCCCGCCCTCGAGGCCGAGGAAAAGTACCGTCGGGATTCCGACGACCGCGAGCGAGCGGTAAAGCCACGCCCTTGCGGACGCGCGCGGCGACCGGTTTGCTTTTCGGTTCGTCAGGGAGGCGGCAGGGCTCATGGGGAACAGTTCATCCTGCGCGGCGGCTCAGGGCCGCGTCAAGCGATCGCCCGCGCAAGTTAACCGCGCTTGGCCCGGCCTGGATACGGCGATTTTTTCATGGGCAAATTATTCCAGAATCTGGATTCATTCTCGGGCAACCGGCCCGCCGGTCTACCGCCCTGCGCCAACCTCGCGGCATCCTCCTTGCTCTCTAAGATTTGACTCGGTTAGGAGGAGGGCTGGTCGGGCAGGTTTTTTTCGCCACCGCGTACCTTCGTCTTTCGGTGGGTGACCCGTGATTTATGCGATTCCGCCGGTCGGATTAATTCCCACGGCGCGGTCGCCGGAGCTCCAGCGCACCGCAGCCTGGAGCGCGGGCGACCTCGCCTGCGAGCTTGCCCTGCCCCACGACCTACACCGGGAATATTTACTTTTTCTGCGGCGGCCGGCTGAGGTATTCCTGGCTGCGGCGGATGTTGTCGCGCACCTCGATCTCACTCCAGTCGTTCTCAAGCATTTTTTGGCGATTGCTGCGCAACCCGCTTTCGTCCGGCTCACGACCGAGCAAATCCTGATAAGCGCGGCGGATGACGCGATCGACCCCCTCGCGCCGGAATTCCTCCCCGCGGCGGATGTGGTCGCGCACCATGCGCTCGGTCCAGCCTTGGTCGATCATCGCGCCGTGGTAATAGCGCAGGCCCTGCGGATCAGGCTCCCGTCCCAGCAGATCATTAAAGGAGCGCTTGATGACCACGTCGACGTCCACTTCCCGCTCACCGCCGCGCCGGGTGCGCGATCCCTCCACCTGGATCGAGGAAATCCGGTCATTCCAATTGGCTTGGGGATTGTCGGGCAACCGGCGGACCGTCAGGTCGCGGACACTTTCCGTCAGTCGCATCACCGCTCCGCGATAGCGGGCCTGCTCGTAGACATAAACCGCCGCCCCGCCCTCCACGCGCACGGATGAGATCGTGTCGTTCATGCCGCCGCCGTGGGGATAATTCATGCCGGAAAGATTCTCGATGGCGTCGCCGGGGTAGAGCACCAGAAAACTGCCCCGGAAATCCGCCTGCTGGTAAAGGATGATGCGGGGCTCGCTGCGGTCGCGATCGTTGTCGCGGTGATCGGCCCAGGCGACCCGCAGGCAGAGACTCAACCCAAGGCAGAGGAGGATGGATTTCATGCGGGCTGGGACGGGAACGTAGACCGGCTTATTCATATATTCCCGCGGATCGCGGAAACCGGAGGACGGGATCGTCCGATGCTCCACCAATGCCGCGCCCAATTGGCGGGGCAACAAAATCCGCCAGGTCGAATCCGGCGGCGCCCTGCATTGACGCCCCGTCGTGGGTGGTTGACCCTGGATCAAGCCGCTGGAGGACCAGCGCTTGCCGCGCCTTAGCCACTTTTTTTGCGATTATCGCCGGCCGCCATCTTCCCGGGCCGCAGATGCCGTTGACATCCTGGCCCCATGGCCGTTTGGCATAGAGTAATGGTACTGCCTCCCTCCGCCAGCGTCTCCGTGCGGAACCTTTCCAAGTGTTATGGCCCGGTCCCGGCGGTGTCTGACCTCAGCCTGGCGGTGATGCCGGGTGAAATTTTCGGCCTGCTCGGGCTCAACGGCGCGGGCAAGACCACGACCCTGGAATGCATCCTGGGCCTCCGCCGACCGGATGCCGGCACCATCACCCTGGGCGGGATCAATGCCTTGACCGATCCCGTGCGCGCCAGGCAGCGGGTCGGTGCCGTGCTGCAATCGACCTCCCTGCAGGAGAAGCTTACGCCCCGGCAGGCGCTTCAGTTTTATGCTTCCTTCTACCCCGATGCCGCCGATCCCGTCTCCCTGTTGGAGCACTTTGACCTGGTCGCCAAGGCGGATGCTCCCTTTGCGGCGTTGTCCGGCGGGCAGCGGCAACGCCTGTTCCTCGCGCTCGCGCTCATCAACCAGCCGGAGATTGTCATCCTGGATGAGCCCACCGCCGGACTGGATCCGCGCGCGCGCCGGGAAATGCATCAGCTGCTCCTGCAGATGAAGGCCGAGGGGTGCGCGGTGTTGCTGAGCACCCACGACCTGGAGGAGGCGCAGAAACTGTGTGATCGCATCGGGATTCTGCATGCCGGCCGGCTAATCACGGTCGACCCGCCGGCCGCTTTGCTCGCCCGCGCTGAGGCCAAGCCGCGCATTACTTTCCGCACCGTCCAACCGTTGGCGGCCAAAACGATTGCCGCCTTGCCGGGACTGATCGAGCGGCGGCCGCCCGCGGCGGGATGGCAACTTGCCACCCGCGAGCCCAACCCGCTGGTCGGCCGTCTGGCCCAGCTTTTGGAAGCAGAAGGCAACCAGTTGCTCGAACTGAATATTCGCGGGCCCTCCCTGGAAGACGTCTTCATTGAACTGACGGGCCGGGAGTGGCTGGGGGCCAAGCATCAAGAGCAGGCGCCATGAAAACCGGACTGCTGCGCCACCCCCTCCTGACGCTCTGGCTGAATTTCCGCAGCACCCAGGCGCTGGTTTACGGCTACTTGGTTCCGATCTTATTTCTCCTTGCGTTTGGCAGTATTTTTCGGGGCGACACCCCGCTGCTCTCCCATGAAATGGGCCAGCTTCTCACCATCAGCCTTTTGGGCGGCGCCTGCTTCGGACTGCCCACCGCGCTGGTCCATGAACGCGAACGCGGGGTGTGGCGGCGTTACCGCCTGCTGCCTGTTCCCCTGTACCAGTTGGTCGCGGGCACGCTGCTGGCCCGCGTGGTCCTGGTGGCTTCCGCCGCCTTGCTGCAAATCGCGCTGGCCCGCGTGGTCTACGGCACGCCCTGGCCGGTCCATCCCGGGCAGGCCTTTGGGGCGTTCCTGTTTGTTGCCTATGCCTTTCTGGGGCTGGGCCTGCTGGTGGCCGCGCTGGCCGACGATGTGCCGGCGGTCCAGGCACTGGGGCAATGTCTCTTTTTGCCGATGATCATGATCGGCGGCGTAGGTGTGCCCCTGGCCGTCCTGCCGGTGTGGGCCCAACGCGTGGCCGGCTTCATGCCCGGGCGCTACGCGGTTGATGTTTTGCAGCGCGCCTTCACCGAGCCCGCCGGCTTGAGCGGGGCGGGCTTCAGCCTGATGGCTCTCGGCGTGATCGGAACTGCTGCCGGCGGCTGCGGGCTGAAGCTGTTTCGTTGGGACGCAGGACGGTCAACCACCCGCGCCTCTCTCCGGTGGGTCGCCGTGGCCCTGTTGGCGTGGGCCGCGGTTGGCCTGACCGCATGGCTGAGCGGCCGGCTGGCCCCCGTCCTGCCGGCCGGCACGGGCTATCGGGCCATTACTGCCACGCAGATGGACCAGATCACCTATGAAGACCTGCCCGGCGACAACGAACTCGCCACCCGGTTGGCCCCGCGCTTCTCGCCGGCGGAAATGACGCGGATGAGTGATTTCGCCGTCTGGCTCAAAGCCTGGCCGCCGGGCCGGGGGGACGACCCCGTCCAGGGCGTCCGCCATCTGCTCAGTGTCGCCGCCATCGCCGATCTCGGCGCCGATCTGCGCGAGGCCGAGATCGCCCGGGTGGTGTTTGACGAATTGCAGGTCCGCCACGACCGGAACACTTTGGGCTGCCTCCTCACGTGGATCATCGTGAACCCCAATGAGGGCACGGTGGTGACCCAGGCGCGCGAATTGGGTCTGCTCCGCCAACCGGCCGAGTTGTACATCCGGGAACGCAGCGTGCTCTACGCCAAAAAATTTCTCGGCCGGTTGCGGGGTAAAATCCCGGACTGAGCCGCCGCAAAACCCGGCCGCCCCTGCCGGCCTGGTTATTCGTCACCAAGGACCGGTGCCTTCAAATTTCGAGCTGGGGCCGCGTGGGCTCGGGCCAGTCGACGTGATAGAATTTACCGCGGGGCTTGTCGGTGCGTTCGTAGGTGTGCGCCCCGAAGTAGTCGCGCTGCGCCTGCAGCAGGTTGGCCGGCAGCCGGGCCGAGCGATAGCTGTCGTAGTAGGAGAGGGCGGAGCTGAACGTCGGAGCCGGCACGCCGCACTCGGCGGCGAGCGAGACGACCTTGCGCCAGTTCTCCTGCGCCTTCTTCACCGTCTTGTTGAAATACGGGTCGAGCAGCAAATTCGCGAGCTGCGGATTCCGGGCGTAGGCCTCGGTGATCTTCTGCAGGAAAGCGGCGCGGATGATACAGCCGCCGCGCCAGATCTGGGCAATCTCGCCGAAGTTGAGCGCCCAGTTGTATTCCTTCTGTGCGGTCCGCATGAGCTGGAAGCCCTGGGCGTACGAACAGATCTTTGAGCAGTAGAGGGCGTCGTGGATGGCCTGCACGAGCGCCTTCTTCGAGCCGCGGTATTTCTTGCCCGGGCCCTTGAGAATCTTCGAGGCCGCGACGCGCTCTTCCTTGAGGGCGGAGATGCAGCGGGCGAAGACGGACTCGGCGATGGTCGGAGCGGGGACACCCATGTCGAGGGCGTTGGTTGAGGTCCACTTGCCAGTGCCTTTCTGGCCGGCCGTGTCGAGGACGATGTCGACGAAGGCCTTCTTCTTCGTGAGCGGATCCTTCTGCTTGAGGATGTCGGCCGTTATTTCGATCAGGAAGGAGTCGAGCGCGCCGGCGTTCCATTCGGAAAAGATGGCGCCCATTTCGGCGGCTTTGAGGCCGAGCAGGCCCTGCATCAGGGCGTAGGCCTCGCAGATCATCTGCATGTCGCCGTACTCGATCCCGTTGTGAACCATCTTGACGTAGTGACCCGCGCCGTTCTCGCCGATGTAGGTGGCGCAGGGCACGCCGCCGACGATGGGCTGGCCGGGCGCGGCACCCGTAAGGGGCTGGCCGGTCTTCGCATCCACTTTCGCAGCGACGGCGTTCCAGATGGGGGCGAGTTCCTTGTAAGCCGCCGCGTCGCCGCCGGGCATAAGGGATGGACCGAAACGGGCGCCTTCCTCGCCGCCGGACACCCCGGAGCCGATGAAGCGGAGGGTTTTTTCCCGCAGCGCTTTCTCGCGGCGGATCGTATCGGTCCAGAGCGCGTTGCCGCCGTCGATGATGATGTCGGCCGGTTCGAGCAGCGGCACGAGGCCATCGATGACGGCGTCGGTCGCCTTGCCCGCCTGCACGAGAATGATCATCTTGCGCGGCTTGGCCAGGGAGGCGACGAACTCCGGGAGCGTCTTCGTGCCGACGACCCCACCGGGCGTGGCGGGATTTTCGGCGACGAATTTGTCGGTTTTTTCCGTCGTGCGGTTGTACACCGAGATCTGGAAGCCGTGGTCGGCGATGTTGAGGGCGAGGTTCTGACCCATCACGGCGAGACCGATGAGTCCGATGTCGGAATGCATTTTAGCCATAGGACCTGAATTCCTAGGAGGCGGCCGGGTAAAGACCAACCCGTTTTTTCCCTTTACCGCGTAATAACCCCGCCGGTCGGGGCCAATCAGGGCTTGGGCGTGGATTGCTGCTTGCTGGCGTAAGCGCCGGCGCTGGGGAAGAAGGGTGCGATTCGTTCCACGATGGGGGTCAGAAACTTGGGTTCGTTGCGGTTATAGACCCAGGAGAAGAACACGACGGTCACCACCACGAAGACGACCACGCCGGCGATGACCTTGTTCAGCTTCATGATGCGGCGGAAGACGAACATCGCGATGACCACGGCGGCGACCCCGATGCCGATTTTCAGCCAGACATCCGGCGGCAGGGTCTTCATTTTTTCCAAAGCAGTAACGGCGAACAAGGGCATAGCCTAGGGGTTAGCCGGAAAACCCCGGGAGACGAGTCCTTTTTGCCGTCCCGGTGTTTTTTGACCAACAATTGGCAAACGCCAGCGCATCGAAATCATGAAGATCTCTGGAGCACGCTCCGGGATATTTCAAACCCGCGGGCCGGGTCGCCCACGCTCCAGCCAGTTACTCATTGGAGCCACGGCGGCCTCGCCGTTGGTATTCTTCCCGCCTGCCGCTACGGTCAATGGTAGCGGGTCGCGATCCCGAGATAGTCGAGTTGCCAGGCTTCCTTCCAGATGCGGAAGCGGCCTTCGGGAGTGATTTTGCCGAATTCCTCGCGCGCGGCGTGCGGCAACAGGTAGCCGAGTTCCAGGTTGATCAGCTCCATGTGTTGCTGCTGCTGATTGATGTCGTCGATCGGGCTGATTTCCCAAGTGATCGGGGTTTCGCCGGACCGCGTCAGGCGGTCGCGGTGGCGGTTCTCCAGCCCGGCCAGGTCCCGGCGCCACGGATTGCGTTCGACGTGCCAGCTTTCGGGATAAAAACCGCCGAAGGGAATGTAGAGGTTGTCCGTCACATAGCGGCGGGTGCCGGTCGTCAGGGTGGCCAGGCTGAAGCAGACCGTGATGGCGCCGTTCTCCTGCGGCACGAACAGCACATGCAGGCGGAGGGTGTTGTCCTGGTTGTGATAAACCGAGGTGCGCAGCCAAATGCCGCCGCCGATCTCGGCCTTCAGCGCCTGGACGTGGACAAAGCGATGGTCGCGCAGCCAGTCGCGCACCCGGAGCAGGCGTTTCTGGGTCGGCCACTCGTCCCCGCCGGTATTGACGAGATAACGGGGAAAGAGCGGCAGCGAACTGAGGCTGATGGCGCTGACTTTCAGCCAGTTGAAACCGGACTCGAGCAGGAACCAGAGAATAAAGACCATGATCGCGACGACCCAGAACGGCCGGTCGACCAGCGCAAGCTGCTCGTTGGCCTGGGCGGAGAAAACCGCAAAAAGGATCCAGCGCAACCAACGGATCGGAATCGCCAGAATGGGCGAGGCCACCCGCAGGTTGATGTAGAACAGCAACAGCAGGACCGCCATGGCGGGCGCCAAGAATAGAGAAAGTTCTTCCGGCATGATCAGGGGGTGGAGCACGTTGACCCCAACGCGCTCTGCCAGACTGGCGTCGTAACGTGCGTCTTGGGGACAAGCCGCTCCACCAATCGTTTCATGGCGGTTCTCAGCTCAGGCGCACCGGCATGATCACGCAGACGAAGCTTTCCAGCGTCTTGAATACGCCGGGGCTGACTTCGTCCTTGAGCTCAAAAAATACCTCGTCCTTCGTCAGCGCCCGGAGCGGATCCATGACGAACTGGGGGTTGAACGCGACCTGCAGCTCGGGGCCGCTGTAGGAAATCGCCATCGACTCGTGCGACTCGCCGAAATCCGGGGAGGCGGCGGTGATCTCGAGCAGATTGGTGGAA
>JANMVS010000275.1:0-21729 GCA_031392885.1 Verrucomicrobiota bacterium | reverse complement strand
AAAATCCAGTTTCCTATCCGTAATGAATCTTCGAGGCTGGCTGAACGACGAACAATGGGCGGACCGGGGAAATTCGACCAAACTCCTGATCGGACTGACCACCTTTGGAATTCTGGTGCTGGAACTGGCGCTCATCCGCTGGACGTCGTCCCAGGTGCGGGTCTTCGCGTACTTCAACAATCTCGTCCTGATCGCGTCGTTTCTTGGCATGGGGCTGGGGGTGGCGCTGGGGCGCCGCCATCCCGGATTGGTTCATTTCGTCCTGCCGGTGTTGCTGGTCCTGGCCGGGCCGGTGGCATTTTCCGAGGAGCTGGGGCTGGTGCACCTGAGTTTTCCCGACCAGAGCATCTCGCTCTGGGGTGGAGAGCGCCTCGCCGCCGATCCACTCTTGTTCGCGCGCAATCTGGCGATCTTTCTTGGGCTGCTGGTGGCCGTGGTCCTGGTCTTTGTATGTGCGGGCGCACCGCTGGGGCATCTCTTTTCCCGGTTGCCGGTGCTGCCGGCCTATCTGGCTGATCTGACGGGTTCGCTGCTGGGTATACTGGCATTCACGGCGGCGGCTTGGTTGGAGGCCGGGCCGGCAGTCTGGCTCGCGCTCGGCTGCCTGCCGTTTGTCTGGCTGACGCGGCGCCCGACGGCGGTGGTGCCGGCCCTGCTGATCATCGCCCTAGGCCAGTATTCGGTCCAGGGGGCGTGGTTTTCACCCTACAACCGCATCGCGCTGTCGGGCGATGCCAAGGTCTACCTGGAACTGCAGGTCAACCGGGATTTCCACCAGTACCTGCATGATTTTTCGGACCGCCGCCTGGCCGATCCGACACTGCCGCCAGCGCTGCGCAGCCAGCTGCGGGAAATCCGGGAACTCTACGACCTGCCGTTTGTGCTCAATGCCAAGCGCGGGTCCGCCCTCGTGGTGGGAGCGGGGACGGGCAACGATGTGCAGGCGGCCTGGCGCAACGGCTACCGGCAGATCACGAGCGTGGACATTGACGGGCGGATCATCGCGATCGGCCGGCAGTTGCATCCCGAGCAGCCCTACGCCCACCCCGGGGTGCGCACCGTGGTCGATGATGCGCGTTCGTTCTTCAACAAGGCGCGCGAGGAAAAGTATGACGTGGTCTGCTTCGGTCTGCTCGATTCACACGCGATGAGCTCGGCCATGTCCACCCTGCGGCTCGACAACTACGTGTACACCGAGGAGGGCATCCGGTCGGCCTGGAACCGGGTGGGCGCGGGCGGCCATCTTTCCCTCGCGATTTCCTGCACGGCGGGCCGGTGGTTTTTCGAACGGCTCTACTGGACCGTCGCCCAAGCCACAGGACGGAAACCGGTGGCGGTCTACAGCCCCCTGCATTCCAGCACCGTGACTTTTTTGGCCGCACGCGACGGCGTACGCTTTGCGCCAGAGGAACTGGCTCGGAGGGAAGTCATCCAGCCGCAGTCGAATGGTGAGCGGATCCTGACGCCGACCGACGACTGGCCGTTTTTATATATTCGTCCGGGGGTGTTTCCGTGGGGCTATGTTTTGGTGCTGGGTTTCATCCTGACGTTCGCGGCCGTGGCCGTGCCCCGCGCCTTTGGTTTCAGTCTCTCCACCTCCGCCGGCTTCGATTGGCCGTTGTTTTTCATGGGAGCGGCCTTTCTCCTGATCGAGACGCGGGGCGTTACCAGCATGTCGCTGCTCTTCGGCTCCACTTGGGTGGTCAACGCCGCGATCTTCAGCGGCATTCTTGCCATGGTGCTGGCGGCCAGCCTGGTGGTGCAACGCTGGGGGCTGCGTGAGCCGATGCCGTGGTTCTGGGCGCTGTTTGCGGCGGTGGCACTGCTGTACCTTTTCCCCGTCAGCTGGCTGCAGACGCTGCCGCTGGCACTGCGCGGATTGTTGGCGGGAATCCTCACGGGTCTGCCGGTCGGAGTGGCCGGACTGATTGTGCCGATGCTCCTGACCAGATCCGCCCGGCCGGCGGCGGCCCTGGGCGCCAACCTGCTCGGGGCGGTTCTGGGCGGGTGTCTCGAGTACTATTCGATGCTCGGTGGTTTGAAATCCACCGCGCTGCTGGCTCTGGCGATGTATCTCGTCGCTTTCCAGCTGTTGCGCCGGGCGGATGCCGCGGGCCAAGGTCGTGAGAAGCTGGCCCCAACCGTGTAGCAGCAGGCGTCCCTGCCTGCGGTGACAAGTGCCGACGACAGGCACTTCAATGAGGCACGGACCGGACAGGCACGGAGGCTTGTCGCTACGCGGTCGGACCAACCCAAATCATTTCGCAAATGGGATCAGTTGTTCGGTCGCTTCTGGTTGGTCCCCGTTGATTCACCCGGCTTACATGGCACCATAACTCTATGAAATCGTTGACTCTTTGCTCCCTGGCTTTGTTCGCACTGGCGGAGGCGGCAGCCTTGCCCGAGGAATCTGAGCGGCACCTACAGAAAGTTCGTCAGCTCACGACCTTTGGTTCAAATGCCGAGGCCTACTTGGCGTCCCCGGATTGCCCCGAGGCCCCTCCCTTCACGCCGGGCACCTACCGTTGGCCGGTCTTCCCGGGCTACGACTTGTTGACCTGCAAGCTCGACGGCACCGATCCCCAACCACTGGTGCCTGCGCCGGGGTGTGACGCCGAGGCCACCGCCAGCCCCAACGGAAAGTGGATCGTCTTCACCTCCGAACGCAGCGGCGATATCGATATCTGGAAGATGCGGACGGGGAGCACAAACGTCAGGTCACCCATCTGCCCGGGGCGGCTTTCGCGCCCATCTTCACCCCGGATGGCAAGGGCCTCATCTTCGCCTCCAATCATCATGACAACGCGGGCAAAGGGCGCATATTCGACCTCTTCCGCGTCAACCTCGATGGGACGGGCCTGGAGCGGATCACGACCACGGGCACCTTCAACTCCTTCCCGCACTTCAGCCCGGACGGGAAAAAATTCCTCTGGGTCAGTGGTCGGGTCATGAATGGGCCGAGGCAATTCAACGTTTTTGTGGCGGATTGGGTACAATAATAGCAACGGTCCTGCTCGCGCAGGACGGCACCCTCAACGTGGGGTCGATCATCTGCCCAAACGCGTCACCATCCTCCGTCCTCCGTTCAAACCGCGTAGTGCCGCAGGAACGCCCGTACATCATCCGGCACGGCGGATGCAATATTGGGCACGACCCAGCTGAACAGTCGTTGGATTTCCAGCGCCTTGGCCGCTGCGGCCGGCCGGGCGTTGGCGCCGGTCAGATATTGCATCCCCTGCCCGGCGGCCGCCCGTACGAGATTGTCCTGGAGCTGAAATTCAAAGGCCGCCACCGATTGGTCGGCCGGGTGTCGCCAGACGGTCAGCCGGGCGGACCGGTCGCTATCATAATGCTCCACCAGGTAGCCGGACTCGTCCGGCTGGGTGGTTTTGCCGTGCCGCTTGAGGGTGGAGCCCAGGGCCAAGACTTCAAGCAACTGCACGTAGGCGTTCCGGATCGTCTCGTCCTCGATGTCGTGCTTCAAACCGAAAACAAAGCCCTCCGCCTGCTCCCGGACGTTCGCGATGTGGCACGGAATGGTCAGCTCGAAGTCCTCCAGGCTGAGCTTGAGGTCGCACAGTTCCTGCGCCGCCACCTTGAGCGCGGGGCCCATCTGGATGTGTGCCCCCTGCTCGGAGCAGTCGATCAGCCGACCCTTCCAGTTCCAACCGTGCCGCGTGTTGCTCATCGGCGTCCCGGTGTCGTCACGTCCAATGAAGCTGAGCACCGCCTTGATGGGAAACTTCGGATTGACGGCGTAGCGCGGCGCTCTCCGCCGCTCCACCGGCGGGACGAAGTTCACTGCCGGCTCGGGCACCTTGAGGATGCGGTTGAAAAATAGCATCGGGGTATGAGGCTGGCGGGTACATAAAACATCTCATCTGGGAGGTCAATCCCTCCGGCAAGGCGGACCCACCCAGGCCGAGGACACCGGATGCCGGCGGGTTGCGCCGGCGCTTAGCCAAAAGTGGCCGTCCTGCCGCTCAATTGTCCGCCGGCGGTGGCCGGCTGCCCGAGCCGAACGGCGTCCGCGACAATGAACCGGAAACACTGCGGAACATTGCCACGATGCGGGCGAGAATCTCCCGGGTCTTAGTCTCCGTGTGGTGGGCCGAGGGCGCCGACGCCGCGCCGCGCGCCCGGGCGTTGTTGGCCAGGCGCTCGGCCAGCGTCCGCGCCAGCACGGCGGCAAAGGCCGGATCACTGCGGAGCAACGGCTCCATCTGGTCCTTGGTGATTTCCCAGGTCACCGCGTCGGTGAGTGCCACCACCGTCGCCGAGCGCGGCTCCCCGGTCAGCAACGACATCTCGCCTTGGAATTCGCCGGGCTGGATGACCGCCACCGCCTGCTCGGCGCCTCGGCTCCCGAGATCGGCCCGCACCTCGAGCAATCCTTCCACGAGCACAAACATTGATTCACCGGCTTCACCGTGCCGCATCAAGGTTTCCCCGACCCGGAAAAACCCCGGCACCAGTCCGGCCGCCAGCGCCTGCAGCCGCTCTGGCGGCAGGGAGGAAAACAAGTCGATGCGGCCCATCAGGGCGACCCGGTCCGCCAGCGCCCGGCCGTCATGCTGCCGCGCCGGCATGGGGGCGGTGAAGATGTCGCGCTTCGGGTAGGCCGGGGTGATGCCGGCGGCGTGCAGGTGACGCAGGATGCCCTCGAAGACACGGGAGCGGGGTTGCGTCGGGCCGCTGTGGTCAACCTGCCAGTAATCCACGCGGTAGACCACGCCGAGATCGGATGTGCCTTCCACCAGCACCGTGGGCGCCGGGTCCGCCAGCGGTCCATCGGCATGGGTCATGGCGCGGACCCCGCCCAGCATGACGCGTCGGGCCCGCTCCACCGGGACGGAAAAATCCAGGCGGATCGTCACGGTCTGCCGCAGATACGGGGTCGGGCGGGAGAAATTCGTGAGGATCCCCATCCCCATGCTGCGGTTCGGCACCAGCACCAGGTTGCCTTCGACCGTCCGGAGTCGCGTGGTGCGCCAGTTGATCTCGACCACCTCGCCGGACACCGCCCCTTCGCGCTCTCCCCCCACATTGATCCATTCGCCGATCCGGTAAGAGTGATCGAAGTTGATGGTCAGGCCGGTGAACACATCGAGGATCACCGGTTGCAGGGCCAGGCCCACCACCAGACCCACCGCCCCGCTGGTGGCCCAGAACGCCGTGATCTCCTGTCCGAAGACAAACCGCGCGTTGCCGGACGCCGCGACGGCGAAAAGGATCAAGCCCAAGACATCGCGGAGCAAGTTGGGCACCGGCCCGCCCAAGGCCCCCGCCAACATTCCGTCGAGGACGAGGACCCGGACGGCGCTGAAGCTGAAATACGCCGCCGAAAGCCACAGCCCGATTTGCAGCAGGATATCCAGTCCCCCGGCCGCGGATCCGAAACCGCTCGCGGCGAACCGGTGCATGATCTCGTCCACAAATATTCCCAGCAGACTGAACGCCAGCAGCAGCAGCGTCGGCAGGAAGAGTTCACGAACCGATTGAAACCGTAGCCTGATCATCGAGCCGGTGATGAGGAACGGAAAATCGCCGGGACGCAATCCCTCGGGTGGCCGGGCCGGGGAATCGTCCGCCCGCCACTCCACCCGGCCATCGCCCTCGTCGTCGTCCAGCCGAGGATATGCTTCGGAAAATCCTACCCCGTTCCACCTCGCCGCCGGGGCGGGGTGGTCCGGCGGGGCCAGATGAAATCGGCGCTGCTGCGCGCGGCCGCGAGTTCACTTCTTCCCGGCAAACTCTTTCCCAAACATGAACCGCTTGGCTTTCACCTGCCACACTTCCGCCCACCAAAAATCATCCTGGCCGTCGCCTTTGTAGTAACGGAAATCGGTGTGCCCATCGCCATTCAGATCCTTGAATTGCCAGCGAGCGGGTTGTGCCAGATCGACGACTCTTGCCTCCAGCCGGTTCTTGCCCCGGCCGCCATGGCGGCCGACGCCGTGCAGAGCAAAATGGCGAGGACAAGGGGGCGGAACATGATGATTGAAGTGGACCTGTCCGTTGGACCGGCGTAACGGAACGACAGGCTTGCCCGCCACCGGAGGGCTCCGGCGCTTCACACCCACGGCTTGCCAAAGGCGGAAGAGCGGCTTTCAATCAGGTGTCGCGGTCCTTGCGTCCACCCCCCAACCCACCCTTTTACCCCTCGCGGGGGAATCATGAAATCATTCTCTTCCCGGCTGAAAATCCTGCTCTTGGGTATCATGGGCCTGAGCTGCCTCCCGTCCGGCGGGCGGGCCCAGCCGACGGCCCTCCCCGCCACCCCGGTGTCGTCTTCCATCGGACCGATCATGCTGCGCGATGAAAGCATCGACCAGGTGCTCGCCCTGCTCGAGCGCTGGACGGGCAAGACCATCTTACGCCCCCAGGCCCTGCCCAATGCCACCATCACCCTTAGCCTCAAGGGCAACGTCACTCGCGAGGAGGCCATCCGCGCGCTGGAAACTCTGCTGACACTCAACGGCATCGCCATCAGCCCGCTTGATGACCGCTTCCTCAAAGTCACGGCTCTGGCCACGGCCAAGTTCGAAGCGCCCGAACTGATTGAGGATTCCACCCTCGGACTGCCGTCCAGCGGCCGCATCGTCAGCAAGGTCTTTCAGCTGAATTTCCTCCGGGTGACCGAGTTCATCCCGCAAATGGCGGCCCTGCTCAACCCCGCCACGGGCAGCGCCCCCGTGGTGTTCGATAGCGCCAATGCCGCCCTCATCACCGATTCGCTCAGCAACCTGCAGCGCATCGAAACCCTGCTGGCCAAGTTTGACCAGCCGCGTCACGGCGGATTGCAGGCGAAGTTCTACTCCCTCCACTTTGCCAAGGCCAGCGACGTCGTGAACAAGATGCGCACCATCATCGCCGGCGCGCTCCAAGCACAACTGGGCTCCTCCACCACCTACAACCCCGATGACCGCACCAATCAGGTCATTTTGGTCACCGATGCGCGGCAATATGAGTTTTTCGATGACCTGATCGCCAAGCTCGACGTCAAGTCCGATGCGAACACCCGCAACGACGTCATCTACCTCAAGTACGCCACCGCGAAGGACGTCGCGTCCACCCTGGCCCAGTTGGTCTCCACCCAAAACGGCGCCGCGCGCAAGAGCGGAACCGAACCTGCCACCTCAAACGTACCGGTCCCCGCGACTGCAGGGCCCCAACCGATGCCGGCCGCGACCGCAGTGACCGCCAATCTCAAGACCGAACCCTCCAATCAATTCAGCGCCCTGCTCACCATCCTCCCGGAGGAACGCAGCAACGCCATCATCGTGTCGGGCACGGAGGGCGACATCCGGCTTATCAACGAACTCATCGCCAAGATCGATATCATCCTCGCCCAGGTCCGCATCGAGGTCGTCATCGCCGAGGTCACGCTCGGGGACAATGCCACCACCGGCATCAGCGCCCTCGGCCTCAAGATCGAGGGCGACAAACTCGTCGGGTACAGCGGCTCCGCCGCGGGGCTCGGCGTGACGAATGGCGTCGTGACCCCCGGTTCGAACGACCTCGCCGCGCTCGTCGCCCTCAGCACCACCCCCCGCAAAAACAACACCAACATCCTGTCCGTGCCGACCATTCTCACCACCCACGGCAAGGAAGGCAAAATCTTCGTCGGCGAATCCCGTCCCGTCATCAGCAGCTACTTGAACGACAGCAGCTCCTTTGGGGTCAACGCCAATACCACCGGCACCGGTTACCGTTCCACCGTCAACGCCAAGGACATCGGCATCCAGCTTTCCGTCAAGCCGCTCATCGGCAATGACGGCGCCGTCCAACTGGAGATCAAGCAGGAGGTCAACGATGTGCTCGGCGACATCATCATCGACGGCAATCCCCAGCCCCGCATCGGCAAGCGTTCCACCGAATCCTTCATCACGGCGAAGAGCGGCGAGATCATCGTGCTGGGCGGCATGCAGCGCACCAGCCAGTCCCGCAGCACCAGCCGGCTCGGCCCGATCCCGATCATCGGCGACCTCCTCGGCAAACGCACCAGTGAAAAGACCCGCACCGACCTCGTCTTTTTCCTGCGCCCCGTCGTGCTGACCAACACCGCGGCGGACAACGCCCCCGCGCTCCAGCGCGTCGACCAATTCCCGAAGGATCAGCGCGAGCAAGTGCAGCAGGCCATCGCGCCCGCCCCGGCCAAACCCTGAACATGCCTGCACTGCCAGGATCATTGCCCCAATTTTTGCGCGACTGGCCGCCGGGCGACCAATTGCAGCAATTGCTCGAGGCCCCGCGGCCGGAGCGACTGGCGGTTTTCGCCCGCCTGAAAAACACCGATGAGGCCACCGCGTTCCGCGAGGTGGCCCGGCTCACCGGACTGCCGGTTGTCGCGGAACCCTCGGCCGACAGTGCCAGCGTGCCGTTGCTCCCGGCCCGCCTGGTAAATGAATACCAGATCATGCCCATCGCCGCACCCGTCAATGGCGATCCGGCCCGCCTTCATCTCGCGACCGTCTGGCCCCCGGACCATGACATGCAGGACTGGATTGGCACGCTGACCCCCCGGCGGCCCGATTGGCACCTGGCCCCGGCCGACCGTGTCCGCCAGCTCATCCTGGAGAATTACGGCGTGGGTTCCGGCAGCCTCGAGGAATCCGAGGAGGCGCTCGCCAGCCCCGTCCTGGAACTGGCGGGCGGGCAGGAGGCCGACGCCGACGCCGCGGTCGTGCGCTTTGTGAGCGATGTGATCGCCCAAGCGATCGAGGACGGCGCGACCGACATTCATTTCGAACCGCAGGAAGGCCAGCTCCGCATCCGTTACCGCGTGGACGGCCTGCTGGTGCTCGTGCCGCTGCCGGACAATCTCCTGCGTTTTCAGGACGCGATCATCTCACGTCTGAAGATCATGGCCCGTCTCAACATCTCGGAGAAGCGTCTGCCGCAGGATGGCCGGATCAGCTTCAAGACCGGCGGCAGCACCCTCGACATCCGCGTCTCCACCATTCCCACCATCCACGCCGAGAGCGTGAGCCTCCGCCTGCTGAACCAGCGGAGCGAGGCTTACACCATGGAAATGCTCGGCATGAGCGCCGAGGAACAGGCCCAGGTGAAACACGTGCTGGCCTCGCCCCACGGCATCATTCTCGTCACCGGTCCGACCGGCTCCGGCAAGTCGACCTCACTCAACGCGTTTCTCCGCGAGATCAACTCGACCGAACTGCGCATCGTCACCGTGGAGGATCCGATCGAATACGAGGTCCCGGGCGTGAACCAGATGCAGGTGCGTCCGGACATCGGCCTCACCTTCGCCAGCGCGCTGCGCCACGTGCTGCGCCAGGATCCCGACGTCATCATGGTCGGCGAAATCCGCGACCGGGAGACCGCGGACATCGCCATTCGCGCCTCGCTGACGGGCCATTTGGTTTTCTCCACCCTGCACACCAACGACGCCCCCGGCGCCATCACGCGTCTGATCGACATGGGCATCGAGCCCTTCCTCGTGGCGTCGGCCCTGCAGCTGGTCATCGCCCAGCGGCTTGTCCGCCGGCTCTGCCCCAAGTGCGCCGCGCCGCGCCCGGTCAACGCCCTGCAATTGCGCGACTCGCTCGCCGTGCTCGGCCTCGAGGCATCTGCGGGTGACGGAGTGAAGACGCTGCTCCATCCTGTCGGCTGTGACCACTGCCGCGGCACCGGTTACCGCCGCCGCATCGGCCTGTTTGAAATTCTCAAACCCAGTGAGGAGCTCCACGATCTCGTGATCCGCCGGGAATCCACCCGCACGCTCGCGAAGTGCGCGCGCACCCTCGGCATGCGGTCGCTCCAGCAGTCCGGCTGGGAAAAAGTGCAGGCCGGCCACACGACGCTCGACGAGGTCCTGCGCGTGATCACGGCCACGGAATGACGCCATGCCGCGCTTCGCCTACAGTGCCCGCGACCAAACCGGCCAGGTGACCCGTGCCACGCTGGACGCCGCTTCCCGCAAGGCCGCCGCCCGCGTGCTCGCCGCCCGCGGCTGGCAGGTCACGGAACTAACCGAAGCGCGGGGCCCCGCGGCCGCCCGGCCCGGCGGGCCGCCCCCCGCGACGGGAGCGACCACGACCAACTTCTCCCGTCAGCACCGGCTGCCTTTCCTCAAGGCACTCTCCGATCTCAATGGCAGCGGCATGCCCGCCGGCGAGGCGGTCCGGTTGCTCAGCCTGCGTTTGAAGGAGCCGCACTTGCGCGCCCTCTGCGGCCGGCTCTGGGAACGGCTCAGCGAGGGTCTGCCGCTCTCCCGCGCCCTGGAAAGCCACCCGGAGGTCTTCGACCTGCAAACGGTCAATCTCATCTCCGCCGGCGAGGCCACCGGCAACTTGCGCGAGGTGCTGCTCCGCCTCATCCAGCACTTCACCGAACAAAAAGCCCTGCGCCAAAAACTGACCGCCGCCCTCGCCTACCCCGTCTTCATCTGCGTCGTCGCCCTGGGACTGATTTTATTTTTCATTTTCTACCTGCTGCCCCGCCTGCAGACGCTGCTGGTTTCACTCGGAGGACAACTGCCGTTCTCGACCCGCGTGCTGGTTGGGCTCTCGCATTTTCTCGTCACCTACGGCTTGCTGGTGGTGGGCGCCCTGGTGATCGGTGCGGTGTTTTTCTGGCGCTGGCAGCAGCAGCCGGCGGGCCGCGCCGCCCTCGACGCGTGGCTGCTCAAGCTGCCCTTCGCCGGACCGTTTCTCATCAATTCCACCATTCTCAATTTCAGCCAGACCCTCGCCGTGCTGCTGGAGAACGGGGTCACGACCGCCGAGGCCCTGCGCATGACCGAGCACACCCTCACCCACACCACCCTGCAACGCGCCTTCCACGAAGCGACCGACCGCGTGCTGGAAGGCGAGAGCCTGTCCCTGTCGCTGCACCAAACCGGCTGTTTCCCCGATCTGGTGATCGACCAGCTCGCGGTGGGCGAAAGTACCGGCAACCTCGCGCCCAGCCTGCGCGACCTCGCGCGGAACTACCAGCAGGAGCTGGCGGCGCAGCTCCAGTCCTTCACCACCTTTTTCTCCAGCGCCGTGCTGCTGTTCGCCTTCGGCTTCGTCGCCTTCATCGCCTACGCGATCGTCTCCGCCGTCTTTCAGGTCAGCGCAAGCTTCAAGTTTTAGCCTCGACGAGCCGACTCGAACCACTGCTCATCCGGAGGATTGAAGACACGCCCTACCGGCGCTGCTGCACCAAAGTCAAAAACCGAGGGGACGTTGGTATTATTTCTCACTTCATCATTTCGTGTTTTTCGTGGTGAAATTCATCTGCCTTGTTCCGGCTCAGCGGTACAGCTCGACGGAAACGGCGCGGAAGCTGGCGTTCAACTGGCCCGGGGTGGCCCGGTCGGTCGTCAGGGAGAATTGCTCGAGGGCGATGTAGGGAGCGCGCTTGGATATTTCCTGGTAGAAGTTGAGGAGCGCCGCCAGGTCCGCGCGACGGAAGCCCACTTGGACGGTATTGAAGGCAAACTTGTCCGTCTGTTGCGTGCTTTGCGCGCTGATGTCCGCCGCCAATCCCGCCTGCGTCGCCAACTGGGTGAGGACACCGACCAGTTTCGTGGCATCGAGGGTCTGCTGGGGGTCGAACCGCTGCGCGGCGGCCTTCGCCTTCGTCTCGATGGCGGTCTGGTTCTGCAGCCACATTTCCTGGGTGGCCCGCTCCGCGGCGAGGCTGCGCCACTCGGTCCAGCCCGCCCGGGTGCGGCCGGCCAGGCCGAAACCCCAGACGAGTACCAGCAGCAGGGCGAAGCCCAGCAGCAACAGCTTCTCGCGAAACAGCCGGCCGTTAAAAAAGGTTTTCATGGGTGCACCTCCGGGCGCAGCGCCTCCGGCTTGAACGCAATGGTCAGGATGAAAGAGGTCACCCCGTTGCGCGAACGCAGGTCGCGCGTGACGACCCCGGCCAGTTCCGGGGCGCCGCGCAGCCGGGTCTCATAGGAGCTGACGTCGGCGGCGTTGCCCGTCTGCGCCTCAATTTCCAAGCGGTTCATGCCGACGGTCACGGACCGGATGAACTGGATTGAGGCCGGGCGGAACTGATTGGCCAGCGCGAGCATTTCAAAGGGCCGGAGTTGCTTCTGGGTCAGCTCTTCTATCCGGGTGCCCAGCAGCTGCGCCGTCTCGATCCGGCTGACCCCCTCCGCGCGCTGTTGAATTTCCGCCCGGGCGCGGGCCAGCCACGGCCGGCCGGCCACCAAACCCACCTCGAGTACCAGCGCCGCGGCGAGGCCACCGAGGCAGACGACGAACCCGCGCCAGAGCCGCTGGTCCCGGTGGCGCTGGCGGCGCTGTTCGCCTAGGAATTCCCGGTCGCGGACATCGGCCGTGTCGACCGCCGCGACCGCCAGGCTCGTGGTGAGGACCGCGGCAGTGCTCTCCGGCCGGAGTGAAAAACGAACGAGGTTTTTGCGGCCATCGTACTCCGCGGGACAGGCACCGTGGTAAACGTGGACGTCGGCCAATCCGAGGCCGGTGCGCAACCGCAAGTCCGCGCACAGCGCCGCCGCCACCTCGGCGGGCGATCCGGCGCCCACCGGCCCCACGACAAGCGCGAGGGGCAAAGCTTCCTGGCCATCCCACGCCGCCGCTGCGCAGCAACCGTTGTGGTGCCACACCCGGATAACGGGTTTGGCCGGCGCTTCGCCCAGCAGGCCGAGAAATTCCGGGAGCACGGCCTTCGCGGCCATCCACCGGGCGGTTTCATCCCGGGGAAATCTCTTCTGGTAGGCCGCAAAGACCAGCGCGCTGGTCCGGGCTGGTGACAGCAGAAAACCGGCATAGAGCTGGCTGCGCGGAAACGGGGAGAGGTTCTCCAGGGCGATTTCCACTTGGGGACCGACCTCCGCCCCGGCCACCAAGGGCAGCCAGCGGACAAAAAATGCGTCAGCCGGCAGCAGAATGATCGCGGGCGGATGGGAGGGGGGAGTCGGGGAGGGATCTGACATGCTTAGGGAACGGGTTCGGCCGGCGGCAGGGCCGGCGCGATAGCCTCCTGAATCTCTAGGATGCGGAACGGGTAGTCCAACTTTTTACGCGGAATCGGGGGTTTCACGATGGCCGGTGGATTGGCTTTCGTGGCCGTGGGCACCCCGGCCGTTCCGCCCGGCGGCGCGACCACCGCACTCATCCGGAACACCGCCGCGCCATCGTGCACCGTGACAATGATCCGCAGCACCTGCACCTCGGCGGTCAGCCGGCCCGGCGGGCCCGTGACCCCCACGACGGAATCCGCCTCGGCGGCCGAATGAAAATAACGGTCGCCCCCGGAGCCCCGGGAGGATTGGAGGTGTTCCTTGAGTGCCACGGTCTGGCTCGCCGTCAAACCCGCCACGGCCAGCGCCGCCGGCGGTGCGGAGTTGAGGTTTACGCCGCGAAAGGTAAAGAGCGAGGCGTTCGCAACCAGCCAGTGCCACCGCGCATTCGGCTGGTCGGACTCATCGTAGAAATATTCCCGCGCGTGCTCTACCCCCGCCAATTCGCTCCACGATTCCAAGGCACGTTGGGGCGGCACGTGTGGTAATTCCGCCCGCTCATAATTACGGACGTCATTCTCCAGGGCCACCGGCGTGTAGTCGGGGCGCATCCAAACCAGCAGGGCATCGCTCGCGCGCTCCGCTTCCCGGTGCGCCAAGCCCGCTTCCTCCAGCAGGAACTGCAAGGTGGGCTGATCTGCCAGCGGCAGCGAAACCTTGCCGCTCTCATCCTCAAAGGTGATCTCTACGATTTTCTTTCCTGCCGGCTCGTAGCCAGCGTACCGCAACGGGTCGGCCCAACCCTGGGCCGGTCCATAGAGGGCACCATCGACGGCGCGAAAATCAGCCAGCACCGCCAGGGTCACCTCGAGGGCCGAGTAGGCCTCTCCGCGCAACCGCTCCTGATCGGCGGCGTGCGCGTCGGCGAGCAATTCCGTGCCGGCCCGCTGGATGAAGCGGCTCATCAGGAACGCGGAGAGCAATACCATGACCAGTACGAGCAAAATGACCGCCCCGCGGGTGGCCCGGGCTCCCGTCATCGGGCGCGGGGTTTGGTCAGGCATGGCAGGAAAGCGCATGATTAGAACGCCGGCAGCGCGTCCGCCGCCAGGGGTAACACCACGGTGGTTTCCGTGGTCAGGGGGCCGTAGGTGAAGTGCAGCCGGAGCCGGGCCGGCGGCGACCATTGACCCTGGCCATCCCGCTGCAGCCTCGCCTGATTCTGCCACGTTTTGAAATCCTCCTGATAATAATCGTAACTCAGCCCCGTCACGTAGGGCGACAGTACGGTGGGTCGCGGCGCTTCCTCCTCAAAATCCAGTTCGAGCCGGGAATGCCAGAAGAGGACCAGACCCTGGCCGCGGACGGACGACAGCGAGCAGACCACGTCGGGCAGCGGGTGCTCGGGCCAGGGCAAAATGCGGTCACCCTCCGGCAGTTCAAAGGTCAGCAGCGGTTCCCGTCCGCTGGCCAGGCGGATCTCCTGCACGGACAGGGGAGTGGCGCCGCCTTGCAGGGCCCCCGGCGCCAAGGCGGCGGTGCGCAGGAGTTTTTCCACGTGCCGGGTGACCGCGCGCGCGTGTTCGTTGAAGAGCCGCTGCTCGCTGCCCCGGCCCCAGATCTCACCCATGGAGAAAATAAACACATTCAAGGCGAGCAACAACGCACCGAGCAGCGCGACCGCGAGCAGAATCTCAATCAGGGTAAAGGCCCGCCGGTTTCGGGGGGCGGGAGGAGGCGCGACCCTCATGGCGTTTTCCTTTCCGCCAGTCTGGTGCGGGACTTCGCCCGCAGCTTTTCACGCTCGCCGCCCTCGGACCAGGAGGGGCGGAGCAGCATGAGATTCAGCTCCTGCGTCCAGCCCGCCGCGGGCCCGGAGCCGGTGACTTCGCAGCGCAGGGTGACCCGGAACAGGTCCGCGACGCCGGCCGGGGTGACCCCCGCCTCCCAGCGGGCCCGGCGATTATCCGGCAGCATGATCTCGCCGCCCTCCTCCACTTTCTTGCGCTCCGACTCCGCCAGCACGGCCACGCGCACTAATTTCAAGTCCTGTTCATGTCCGTTGCGCCGGGCCGCGGCATCGTAGGCGTTCAGGGTGTTGACATAGGCGGCCGCGAGCATGACGGCCGCCAGCCCAAAGATCGCCAAGCTAACCAGCACCTCCATTAGGGTGAAACCGCGAGCCGCGGGGGAATTTATTTTCATCCGGAAGATCTCGGGGGAGGAATGATCGGTGCGCAGGTCCAGGGATCGACCGCCAGGATCTGCGTCGCGGCGGAGTCTTTCCGCAGTTGGACGCGGAAAGCGTCACAGGTCCCGTCGGGATAAAAGCGCACGCCGGCTACCTCCTTCGTCTCAATCAGCTGCCCGCCAATCAGCACCTGGCCACCCGGGCGGGCTTGCAGCAGCTGCACCCGGCAGCCCGCCGGCAGCTCCTTGGTCCAATTGGCCTGGCCGTCACTCCAGTTCAGCCGGGTGTTGTCCTTGCCGGATTGCAGCCAGATTGGACGATTGCCGGTGAGGGCCTGCTCGCGCACCTGATTGAGCGTGGCCCAGACCACCTGGTCGGGTTCGCTCGTCGACAGGCTGCGCATGATGGAGTTCACCCCGGGCAGGAGCAGGGTGCCCAGCAGGGCCATGATCGCCAGCGCCAGCAACACCTCAACCAGCGTAAACCCGTTTTCCCTCTCTCCCCCACCGGCTGGCTGCCTAGACGTCATGGTTGTTTCCGCGGACTCGATTTTTCGAGGGCTGGCCCAGCGCCAGCCGGCGTCGGGCTGGCGGTAGGCGCCGCCCCGTAAGCAGCGACCGGGCGCGGTCCGTCATTTGCAGCGCCAGCCGGCGGCGGGGTGGCGGTAGGCGCCGCCTGCTGCCGCAGGGCGCGACGGCGACGGATTTCCTCGATGATCTGGGCTTCCGGGGTCCCCGCCGCGGGCGGCGGGACCTGGGAGCCGGGGGGGGCCGGCCCGACCAGCGGAGCCGGCGCACTTGCGATAATTTTGGCCCGCTGCAGCGTCAGCGTCAGGGTGCGACCCTGGAATTCGGCGGTCACGGTCTCACTGCCCGCATCGTAGCTGCGGATGGTGAATGGATTACCCGTTTCGTTCAGACCCACCCAATATCCCCGATGGGTCGAGGTTTCGTTGAGGCTAAAAAAATACTCCCCCTTGTCCGCAAACACCCCGCGAAACTCCAAGCTGGTGGCTCCCGACCCGGCGACGATCGTGGGGCCAAAAGGCGATGTCTGCAGTAGGTTCTGCAAGTCCACGGCTTGCACGGACCCCGGCTGCGCCATCCCGACTACGAGCAGGGCCATGAGTGAAAAACGGTGGAGGGAGGTCGAGCGGAGCATATTTCTAACCCCCCCTGTTACCAGTAGCTGGATAACGAGCAATACCGAAGAATGGCCGCCGCCGGGCCGGGCCGCCCGGCGGTCCGGTGACTTTCCGGAAACGGAATCTAATAATATATTGCGATTCAATGATAATTATCAAAGCTTCGGCCCGTGCGTCCCAAGAAGAAGATTTCCCAAACCCAATTGGCCAAGGAACTGGGCGTCTCGCAGGCGTTGGTGTCGCTCGCCCTCAATGGCCGCAGTGTCGGCATTAATCCCGACACCTACAAACGCATCTGGGAGCACGCCGTCGCTCTAGGCTACCTGCCCAAGGGCATGCGGGTGGACTCCACGCCGGATTCGGCCCGCGCGCAGCAGATCGGCGTCATTTTGCGCGCCCCGCTGCGGCTTTACATCCCGAGCATGTATTTCGGCCACGTCCAGCATGGTCTTCATCAGGAACTCGATGCCCGCGGCGTCAAAGCCGTCTACCTCGGCGCCGAGGACGAGCTCACGCCGGAGAAGCTGCGGAAATTTTTCCATCCCAGTAATCACCTGAGTGGTGTCGTGGTCTTGGGCGAGGTCGCGCGACCATTCATGGAGGAACTCTGCCGGGTCACCCGGCGCGTCGTCGCCGTCTCCGCCCGTTACCACGGGTTGTGTCATTCCGTGCTGGGTAACGAACCCGAGAGCCTGGTCGCCATCGTGCGCCACCTGTTTAATCTCGGCCACCAGCGCATCGGGTGGCTGGGCGGCAACGCCAGCCTGGGCCGCCACGACGCCCGTCTGGCCGCCTTCAAGGCTGCCCTGGAGCAGCTGGGTCTGAGCTTAGATCCGCGCTACACCATCGTACTCAAGGAAGCCGACCGGGCCGAGGGCGCCGAAGCCATCCATGCCATGCTGAGGCACGCCCGGCGGTCGGATTTTCCCACGGCCTTCGCCGCCTATAACACTTCGATGGCCGCCGGCGCCGCGCTGGGTTTGCAGCGCGAGGGCTGGAAGGTGCCCGACGACCTCAGTCTCGCTGCGGCCGACGTCTCCCGCCTCAGCGTCGAGGGCCCCCTGCGCATTACCGGCGGCGGGACCAGCCCCGACAAGCTCGGCGAGGCCGCCGCCCGCCTCGTGCTCGGCGAGGGGGTGCCGGTCGAAGGTTTCACCGATCTCGTGCTGCCCGCCCCGCTCGTCGTGGGCAACTCCACCGGCCCCGTCCGCCGCTAACCGGGCCGCTTTCCCCTCTCGTTCGTCCCCCGCCACCTGGTCCGCCGCCACCGGCGTAAGGGAAAGTTTCCTCTTGGCATTTCATAATTATTAATCCTAATCTGTCGGCTCCCCGGCCGCCACTCCCCCGATGACACCCTACGATTACGCCGTCCTGGTCTTCTATTTCGGCTACATGCTGGCGATCAGCTGGGTGTTCCGGCGCTTCGTCACCAACGTTTCCGAGTATTTTCGCGGGGGGGGCAAGGCACTCTGGTGGATGGTCGGCGGCTCGGCGTTCATGGTGGCATTCAGCGCGTGGACGTTCACCGGGGCCGCCAGCCAGGCGTACAGTAACGGCTGGCCGGTGGTGGTCATCTATCTCGGCAACTCGCTTGGCTTTCTCATCAATGCCCTCCACTTCGGGCCGCGCTTTCGCCAACTCCGGGTTGTCACCAGCATTCAGGCCATCCGCACGCGGTTTGGTGCCGCCAGCGAACAGGTTTTCACGTGGCTCCAACTCCCCTTCGGCCTCCTGCAGGCGGGCATCTGGCTGAATGCCCTCGGGGTTTTCTTCGCGGCCGTCTTCGGCCTCGATCTCGGTCTCACGATCATGGCCACCGGTCTGGTCGTGCTTTTCATGGCGCTCATCGGCGGCAGTTGGGCGGTCCTCGCGAGCGACTTCATCCAAGTCCTCATCCTCATGCCCGTGTGTCTGGCCGTGACCGTGCTCGCCCTGCTGAAAGTCGGCGGCGTCGGCGGTTTTATTTCGCAGGTGCCCGCCACCCACCTCGATCTCGGTCAGGTCTTCTCCAAGGAATTTCTCGGTCTCTGGTGCCTGGCCATGCTGCTCAAGCAGGTCTTCTCCACGAATAATCTGAACGACGCCAACCGCTATCTCTGTGTCAAGGATGGCCGCCATGCGCGCTGGGCCGGCTTTCTCGGGGCCGCCCTCTTTCTCGCCGGGATCGTGATCTGGTTCATCCCGCCGATGGTGGCGCGCATCGTCTACCCCGATTTGCACGCGGTTTTCCCCACGCTCAAGCATCCCGAGGAAGCGGCCTTCATCGCCATCGCCCGCGACGTGATGCCGGTCGGCATGATGGGCCTGCTCGTCAGCGGCATTTTCGCCGCAACGATGTCGTCGATGGACGCCGGCCTGAACAAGAACGCCGGTTACTTCATCAAGAATTTCTACCAGCCCATCCTCCGGCCCCATGCCTCCGACGCCCACCTGCTCCGCGTCGGCAAGTTCACCACCGCCGTCCTCGGCGTGCTCGTGATTCTGGTCGGCCTGAAGCTCAGCGAACTGCGCGGCATGAATCTCTTCACGATGACGCAACGCCTCGGCATCCTGATCGGCACGCCCATCCTCGTGCCGCTCGTCCTCGGCCTGATCGTCCGCCGCACGCCACCGTGGTCCGCGTGGAGCACCGTGCTCGTCGGATTCTTCTGCTCGCTTTGCATCAGCCGCTTTCTGACCCCCGAATGGGCCGCCCCGTTCTTCGGCTACACCGCTCCGCTCGACGACGACGCGCGGGAATACTGGCGCCAGGCCATCGAGCTGTTCGGCAACATCACCGTCGGTTCCGCGTGGTTTCTCGGCACGGTGTGCTTCTGGCGCGGCACTTCGGCCGCACACCAGGCCAACGTCGCCGAATTTTTCATCCGCTTCAACCAACCCATCGACTTCGCCAAGGAGGAAGGGGAAGGCAACGACGCCCGCCAATCCGCCGCCGTCGGCTGGCTTTGCGGCGCCTACGGGGCTTTCGTACTGGTCCTCGCCCTCATCCCGAATCCGCTCATCGGCCGGCTCGCCTTCGTCGGTTGCGGGGGACTGGCCGCCGGGATCGGAATATTGCTGGTCCTCTCGGCGCGCAAAACCGCCGCCGCCAGCGCCCCGCCCGTCGCTTAACCATTTAAACGACACCGGGCTGCCGTTCCGCCGCCGCCAAATTACCCTGAACCTCCGCTGCCTTCATGTCCGCGACCCGTGGAAAACTTGTGCTCCTCCCCCCCAACCGTGTCTGGCGCTCTTACGCCGGCGGCGGCCCGCTGGACGCACTGGCGGGCCGGACCGCGGCGGATGCCAATTGCCCCGAGGATGGGATCGCCTCAACCACCTGCGCCATCAACGCCGGTCGCGAACATCTTCGCGAAGGGCAGTCCACGGTCACGCTCGAGGGTGCGCCGCATGACTTTACGACCCTGCTGGCCAGTGATCCGGATTATTTTCTCGGCGCGGCCCACACGGCGAAATTCGGCGCGCAACCGCACCTGCTCGTCGCGATTCAGGAGCCCAACGACCTGGTGGTGCGTTGTGAATTTGAGCGGGGCGGCTACGTGCTGCCGGAATCCGCCCGCTTCATGAATCGCGGCCTCGAGTTCTGCCTCGATAGTTTTGACTGCTCCGCCTGGTCGGCCGAACGGCTCGCCACCGAGGCCGCCTGCCCGCCGCGGCGCCGCCGCGCCCTCGGCCCGGACTCGTACCAGGATGATCTCATCGGTCCGGAGCGCACCCGGTGTTTCAGCGTCCGCCAATCACGCCTCCGCCGCCACGCAACGAAAACCGAGATGCCGTGCTCCAGCGGCATTGTCACGGCGGGCGCCTGCACGGTCGAAGTAGGCGGAGAGACCCATCACCTGCAGCGCTATGATAAATTTTTCTGCCCGGCCGGCCTTGGTCCGGTCCGCTTCCAACCCGCACCCACCGCCTCGCTGCTGGAGTGCTATCCTCCCGTCTGAATCGCCATGCCCCCTCCCACCTCCCTGCTCGCCGCCATCACTGCCCAGGAAATGCGTGAGTTCCTGCCCGAACCATTGCTGGGCGAAGTGCGGTCCATTGCCGCGTGCTTCGATCATCTCGACACCGTAAACTTGGAAACGGCGGACTTCCACCGGGCCCTCGCCGCGGCCAATCCCGAGGTGCTGGTCACCTGCTGGAAAACGCCGCCGCTGCCCGCGCAGCTGCCGCCCAACTTGCGTTACGTCTGTTATCTCGCCGGCACCATCAAGCAGCAGATCACCCGCGAGCACCTCGCGTCGGGTCTGCTCGTCACCAACTGGGGTGGCTCCATCAGCCGCATCGTCGCCGAGTGTGCGTTGTACCACATCCTCGCCGGCCTGCGCCGGACCACCTATTGGACGCTCGCAATGCACCGCGAAAGAAGCTGGAAAAACGGCGACACCGAGACCGCCTCGCTCTTCGGCCGGCGCGTCGGTCTTCATGGCTTTGGCCGTGTGGCCCGCGAGCTCATCACTTTGCTGCGACCGTTCGGTTGCGCCATCTCCGCCTACGCCCCCGAAGTTGATGCCCGTCTGGCCGCCAGCCATGGCATCAAGGCGGCCGTCTCGCTCGAGACCTTGTTTGCGGAGAACGAGATTATCGTTGAGCTCGCCCCCCTCATTCCGGAGACCACCGGCGTGGTGACGGAAAAGCTGCTGCGCCTCATCCGCCCCGGCGGCATGTTCGTCAACGTCGGCCGCGGCGCGGTCGTGGACGAGGCCGCGCTGCTGCGCGTGGCCCGGGAAGGTAAAATCGCCGTGGGCCTTGATGTCTTCAGCGTTGAGCCGTTGCCGGCCGATTCCGGCTTCCGCGGCCTGCCCAATGTCTCGCTCACGCCGCACATCGCCGGGCCGACCACGGATCGACGGTGCGACGCCGGGAAATTCGCCGTGGAAAACCTCCGCGCCTACGCCGCCGGCCGCCCGCTGCAGGCCGTCATCACCGGTCCAGTCTACGATCTATCCACCTGAAATTTTCAATCGAGATTCGAAAATCCTAAATCGAAAATCCGCCCATGCTTCCCGCCTCCTACCGCCACTGGCAGGACTCCGCCCGCCGACTACTCGAGCCGCTGGCCGCGCTGATGCGGCCGGGCCACGCCGAACTGGATATCCAGGGCCCCGCCTCCGACCACGACCGGCAGGCCGACCGCCTGGAGAGTTTTGCCCGGCCGCTTACCTTGGCCGCCTTCTGGCTCCAGTCTGCCATGCGTCCGGAGGATGCCGCGTTTCGCACGCAGCTCAGCAACTGGTTCCGCGCCGGACTCGTCGCCGGCACCGATCCGGCCCACCCGCACTACTGGGGACCCGACGCGAGTTACCATCAGCACCACGTTGAAATGGGTCTGATGGCGATTGCGCTGCAGGTGGCCGACCGTGACCTGTGGGCCCCGCTTTCACCCGAGGAGCAGGCGCAGGTGGCCCGCTGGTTCGCCAGCTGCCGCGGCGGCGGCATCGTCAACAA
>JANMVS010000257.1:0-2162 GCA_031392885.1 Verrucomicrobiota bacterium | reverse complement strand
AGGATGACGGACTGTCGCTTCGCTCGGTACGCCCTACCTGGCGGCGAGTCGGTTTTGGGCGCCAGCCCCACCGACTTTTGTGTGGCCAAAAGTGCGCGGCACTTGCTTGCTGGAAGCCAAACATGAAAGCGAAAGCCAAGTCCAAGCTTGAACTCATCAACGCCGCCCTCGCCCGGAAGAAGGGGCCGGTTTCCCGGTTTATCGCACATCAGTACCGCCATTTCAACGCCGCGGCCCTGATGGATACGGCCAAAGGTTACGAAACCCACCTCCAGGCCGGGGGCAAGATGCTGGTCACGCTCGCGGGAGCGATGTCGACCGCAGAACTGGGTATCTCGTTGGCCGAGATGATCCGGCAGGACAAGATCCACGCCATCGTCTGCACCGGCGCCAACCTGGAGGAAGACATTTTCAATCTCGTCGCCCACGATTATTACGAGCGCGTGCCACACTACCGCCACCTCACCGCCGCGGACGAGGAGGTGCTGGTCAAGCGCCACATGAACCGCGTGACCGACACCTGCATCCCGGAGATGGAAGCCATGCGCCGGATTGAGAAGGTCGTGCTCGAGGAATGGATCAAGGCTGACCGCGCCGGCGAACACTACTTCCCGCATGAGTTCATGTATAAAATTCTCCGTGGTGGAAAACTGAGGAAAAGCTTCCAGATCGACCCGAAAAACTCGTGGATGCTTGCCGCCTGCGAGAAAAACCTGCCGATCATCGTCCCGGGCTGGGAAGACGCCACGCTCGGCAACATGTATGCGGCGGCCGTCATCCGCGGCGACGTGAAGAACGTCCACACGGTGCGCACCGGCATCGAATACATGACTTGGCTGGCGCAGTATTACACCAGGACGGCCAAGGTGCTGAAGAACGGCGAGGGTAGCATCGGCTTCTTCCAGATTGGCGGCGGCATCGCCGGCGATTTTCCCATCTGCGTCGTCCCCATGCTGCACCAGGATCTTGAGCGCAGGGCGATCCCGCTGTGGGGCTATTTTGCGCAGATCAGCGACTCGACCACCAGTTATGGCAGTTATTCCGGCGCCGTGCCGAACGAAATGATCACCTGGGGCAAACTGGCGGCCTCCACCCCGAAGTTCATTGTCGAGAGCGATGCTACCATCGTGGCCCCGTTGATTTTCGCCTGGGTGCTCGGGCAATAGGTTGAAGTGTGCGGAGAGCAGTAAGCAGTGAGCAGTTCAGAAAGCAGCAAGCCGCACAAACGCCTGCTGGCCTGGCAGCGCAGCATGGACCGCTTCGTTGATATCCACCGTCTGACGGCAGATTTTCCCGCGAACGAGCGCTATCTTGTCTCGCAGATTCGCAGCGCAGCGCGCTCAGCTCCATCCAATATTGCAGAAGGTGCGGCTGACCAGTCTCGCGATCAATTTCGTCAATTCCTTGGCTATGCGATCCGCTCATTAAACGAAGTTGAAACGCAGCTGGAAGCGGCGCATCGGGTTGGACTGGTGACAGACAACAGGGCGGCAGAAATTGCGACACAGCTGGATGAGTGTCTTCGGCATACTTACGGCCTGAAACGCAGTTTGTGATGGGTATGAAATTCTGCTCACTGCTTACTGCTCACCGCTCACTCCCTTGATCTGGCTCTACCGAATCCTTTTCCTGCCCCTGCTGCTGCTGGTCTTGCCCTACTACCTGTGGCGCATGCGGCGGCGGGGCGGCTACGCGGAGAACTTCAGCCACCGTTTCGGCGGTACGGATCCGCTGCCGCCCAAAACGCCCGGCATGCGCCGCATTTGGCTCCAGGCGGTCAGTATCGGCGAGATGCTGGCGATCGCGCCGCTGCTGGAGGCTTTTCAGCGCGGGGGCCACACGGAGATTTATCTCACCACGACGACGAGCACCGGATATCGCCAGGCGAAGGAAAAGTATGCAGCCCTGACCGTGGGCATCGGCTACTTTCCGCTCGATTTCTGGGCGTTCAGTGCGCGGGCGTGGCGAATGGTCGAACCGGACTTGTGTATTCTCATGGAAGGCGAGCGCTGGCCGGAGCACGTGCATCAGGCGCAGTCGCGCGGGGTGCCGGTGATCAGCGTCAACGCCCGGCTGTCCGACCGCAGTTTCCGGCGCTCGCTGCAATTCCGGGCGCTGCTGCGGCCGCTGGCCGCCGGCATGACCCTGGTGTTGTGCGCTGC
>JANMVS010000233.1:0-7234 GCA_031392885.1 Verrucomicrobiota bacterium | reverse complement strand
CTTTAACCCGGCGAAAGCGCGCGGCGATGATCGTGAGGATAAGCGCCAGACCGAGGGCGCAGACAATGGCCGCCCCGGTGGGCAGATCGAGGACGAATGAGGCATACAATCCGGCCACACTCGCCAGGGTCGCCGTGGCCCAGCCGATCAGCAGCTTGGCCCCCAGCGAGTCGGCGAGAAAATTCGCACATACCGCCGGCACGATCAGAAAGGAGAAAACCAGCAGCACCCCGCCGATCTGCACGAAGCTGGTCACCACCCAGCCAAACATCGCGTAGAAAACAAAATCCCACCAGCGGATCGACATCCCCGCAGCGGCAGCCCGCTCGGGCTCAAAGGAGAGGGCGAGGAATTTTTTCCGATAGAAATAGTGGATCAGGCCGATGATCACGAAGAGGGCAAACGTGCGCAGCACCTGCGACGGTGTCACCAGCAGGACCTCGCCGATCAAGGTGCGGCGCAGTTCCTCGTTGCCCTCCGGACTGCGGCTCAACAGCAGAATGCCCAGCGCGGCGGTGACCACATATACGATGCCGATCAGCGCCTCCTGCGGCACCCGGTGGCTTTTCGTGCGGGTCAGGGTGAAGATGCCCGCGCCGACCAAGGTAAAGCCCAGGGACAAGCCATAACTCTCCCAGGAGTTCGCCTCGTAATGCAGCAAAATGCCAAAGCAGGTGCCCAGCGCGGCGACCTGGGCGAGAGCCAGGTCCACAAAGATGATCTCGCGCTGCACAATGTGCAGCCCGAGGTAGACGAGCAGGCCGGGCAGCAGCAGGCACGCGAGCAATGGCCACTTCATGATATCGAGGGCTTCAAGCATGGGAGACGGGGGGGTTGGGCGGAAAGTTATTTGGACTGTTCGAACCCACGGACAGTCGATTTCACGAGGAAATCCATCCACTCGAGATAGCCTTCGGTGCCTTGGCCGCCGGGAAACGACGGCCAGTCGAGCACGAGGGCACCCGTGTGGCCGGCGACCGTCTCCGCGGTCTTGCGATTCTGATAGGGCTGGACCGTGACGAGCTTGAGGTTGCCGGCTTTCATCTTGGTGATGACCGCGGCCAGATGCGCCGGAGTCGGCGGAATGCCCGGCTTGGGCTCAAGAAACAACTCCATGGGCCAGTTGAAACGATGCCCGAAGTAGATCCAGAAATTATGATAGGTCACGAGCGGCCGGCCGGCATAGGGCGCGGCCAGCGACTGCCATTCGGCCATTTTTGCGTCGAGGGCGGCGCCGAAATTTTTCAAATTGGCCCGATAGACGCCGGCGGATTTCGCATCCAGCTCCGCCAGGGCGCGGGCGATGTGCCCCGCGACGATCTTCGCATTCAGCGGGTCGGTGAGGTAATGCGGATTACCCGCCGCATGAATGTCGCCCTGCGAGCGGTCGAGCGTGGCCGGGACTTCCAACAGGGCCACGCCCTCGGAGGCGGCGATGCGCCCGGGCTGGCCGGCCGCGAGCTTCGGATTGCGTGCCCCTTCCAGCAGCGGCGTCAGCCAGCCGGCCTCAAGTTCCGCCCCGCCCTCGATGAGTGCGTCGGCGTGATTGAGCTTCACGATGAAACTCGGCTTGGCGTCGACGAAGTGAGGGTCTTCGGTGGGCTTGGCGAGCGTGGTGAGTTCAACTTGGTCGCCGCCAATGGCCCGGGCGATGGCGCCAAGGTCGGGGGTGGTGGCGACGACGGTGAGCTTGGCCTGGGCCGTTGCCGCCAGCAGGGCGAGAGAAGGAAACAGAAAGAGGCGAAGGAATGGATTCATGGAAAAATTGATTTGGTCAGGGCGACCGCGGGTCAGAATTTGTGCGCCGCGTGGGCGCCGAGGCCGAACTCGAGCTGCATCCAGATCGAGTGGGCGGTGCCGAAGCGGTCGCCATGATCGTAGTTGTATTGCAGCCGGATATGGGAGAACTCGCTGGGGAAAAAAGTCAGCTCCGGCGAGAGGCGATAGCGTTTGCCGCGGAACGGATCACTGGGGTCAAACGCGGCCTGGTTGCCCGTGGCATAGTCGAGGCGCAGGCCGGCATTCCAGCGCGGCACGAAGCCGTAGACCAACTGCGAATAAAAGCCGGAGTCGCGGAGCGTCTCGGCCGGGAGCGGCACCGGGGCCAGCGGATCAGCGGCGGCCTCGAAACGGCGGTGGAGCGCCTCAGTTTGCCAGGTAACATAGGGAAAGCCCTGGGACGCGTCGGCCGGTTTCCATTTCCAGAAGAAATCGACGCCGAGGACTTCCGTGCGGCTGTGCGGGCCGGTGTCGTTTGGGCCGAAGGCGGCCGAGATGCCGGCCAGCAGCGTCTGCGTGTCGCTGAGTTCAAAGGACGAGGCAAGCCGCGGCACGAAGAGCAGATCCGACGCGCCCCGCAAGGTGCGGTCGAGCGTTGCGCGGCCGGCGAAGCGGCCGACCCCAGCGGCGGCGGACTCGCCGGGATTGCGAAAACTGAATGCGGTGCCGCCCTGACCATCGAAAATACTGAGGAAAAACTCTGTGTAGAAAGGCGTCGGGGCCAGCCACGAGAGCTGGGTCCCGATCCCGCGCAAACCGTCCGGCCCAAAGACGCGGTTGAGGATGAGCGGCTGGTCGACGAAGGCCCAGGTATGCGGATGCTGCGGATTTTGCCGGCCGAAACTGGCAAAATACTGGCCGGCCTTGAGCTGGAGATTGGCGGGCAGCGAAGTCGACTGGAGAAAACTCTCCTCAAGTTCGATCCCCGTCCCGTTGTTCTTGTCCAGCTTCAGGACGATATTGGCGAAGCCCTTGAAATAGGGGTCAACGGCCCCGTCGACGGCAATCTCCGCATTGCGCAGCGCGAAACCGCGCTTGATGGGGTCGTGATCACCGAGTTGGACCTGGGCGGAAGGGTCGGCTTCAGTGGACCAACCGGCATCGATCAAGGTGCCAAAACTGATGTTCATGTACGCCGACCCGGCTTGCGCGCTGGTGGCGACAGGCGGGAAGGCCGGGGCGCTCTGGGGCGCCGGGTGGGGCGGCGCACTGGCCGCGGCGAGTTCCTGCTCGAGTTTCTTTTGTTCGCCCGATGTTGCCGGCGACGCGTTCGCCAGCGCTTCCAGCTTACTGGTAAGCACCTCGATCTGCTGCTGCTGCCGGAGGCGGGTTTTCTCGAATTCTTCCTGCAGCTGTTTCAGTTGCAGCTGCAATTGCTGTGCTTGGTTTTCTGCCGGAAAGGCCGCCGCCGTCAGGAACATGGCGGAGGCAGAGGCGAGGATGATTCTAAAATTCATGGGGATTCAGGGACTCATACGGGTTGCGGGAATGGCTCAAACTGATCGAGGCCGGCGAGCGGCAAAGTGCCGTCGCACTCGCTCGCCGCGAAACAAGCCGGCTGCACGCCTTCGGGCGCAGCGGACCAATCAAGTTTACTCAGCCAACCGGCGGTCCCCGCCCCGGCTGCAGCCGGTAGCGCGGTGAATCCAGCAACAGTTCAGGCGAACCAACAAAAATCTGCCCACCCCATTCCACTGGCGGCGGCGGCGCTGCGATCACCGCCAGCGGGACCGACACCCCGTTGGCGAACAGGACAACCGCGCAACCGTCATCCACCGTTGAGGCGGTGGCGTGGTGCAGTTGATCGTGCAGCACCGGGCTCGCGGCAAAAACCCCGAGGGCAAAAACCAGCGCAACGCAACCCGCCACCAGTACGCGGCGAAGGAACTCATTGAACCGGCAATGCCGCAATAGACCCATGCGACTGTCTACAAACCGAAGATGGGCCCGTCCGTCAAGCTGGCCTTTGATGGCACCTCGCCTCAAGGGGTTTGCGAATGAAAACCCTTCATCCCCCCACGCCGTAAATCTCCGCCAGTGCCGACGAGCCCAAGCCCTGGAACTGACAACGGCGCTGTCCAAACTAGCCCACTCGCCTATAGCGAATTCACCGACCCTCGTCTCTGCTGGTAACACTCGTCAGCTGTATGGCTGAGAGTACCTGATCGTGCTTTTTAGCAACTCCTGACTGCATTAGCACTAGAGTAACGGATCAACTCGAGGAATCACTGATTTCATCAATCTTATTCTACCCATTATTCTCCAGTTATTTACATTCTTTATTCGCCTCGTTTAGAATAATTCTAAATCTCTTGTTGCAATCTAGTCTTATTCCAATTCGTTTGGGTCATCCATCCCATGAACTCTACCGCCAGCAGTTGCTCCACCTTCGCCAAGCGACTTACCGCCAGTGGACTCCGGCCCACTCCCCAGCGCGAAGTGGTCTTCAAGGTCATTCTGGAAAAACGCGACCACCCGACCGCCGACGAGATTTTCGCCCGCGTGAAATCACAGATGCCGACCATCTCTCTCGCCACCGTGTACAACTGCCTCGAGACCCTCGTCCAGTGCAGCCTGATCCGCCAGGTCAACCTCGAGCGCGCCCCGACCCGCTATTGCCCGAATCTCCACCAGCACGCGCATTTTCACGACGAAGCCACCGGCCAGATTCATGACGTCGACCTGCCGGCCGAGCTCATGACCCAACTGCACGAGGTGTTGCCCACCGGTTTCGATGCCACGAGCGTCGAGCTGACCTTTCGCGGCTCGGCCAACGGAGCCCAGCCTGAGTCGGTCGATGGTCGCAGCTGCGCTGCGAACTACCCGCACGGCACCAACTGACGCGCAGCGTCATCCTGATCCCGCCGGGGCGCGGGAGAAGGCTTCCTTCATCCCGCCACCTTTTTCACTTCTCACTCTCAACTTTCATCATGAGCCAGCTCGAAATCAAAGACCTCCACATCAACATCGGCGACAAGTCCATCGTCAAGGGCTTCAACCTGACGATCAAGCAAGGCGAAGTGCATGCCATCATGGGCCCGAACGGCACCGGCAAAAGCACCCTCGCCAAGGCCATCGCCGGGCATCCGAGTTACACCATCACGCGGGGCGAAGTCATGCTCGACGGCCAATCCGTCCTCGCCATGCAGCCCGATGAGCGCGCCCGCAGCGGGCTGTTCCTCGCCTTCCAGTACCCGAGTGAAATCCCCGGGGTCTCGATCGCCAATTTCCTCCGCGCCGCCGTGCAGGCCCGCATGGCGGAGGGCGAGGAACTCGACGCCTCCGGTTACTACAAGAAACTCTACAGCAAGATGGATCTGCTCAAGATCGACCGGAAGTTCACCGCCCGCGCGGTCAACGACGGTTTTTCCGGCGGCGAGAAGAAACGCTGCGAAATCCTCCAGATGGCCATGCTCGAGCCCAAGATCGCTCTGATGGATGAGACCGACTCCGGCCTCGACATCGACGCGCTCCGCATCGTGGCCGACGGCGTCAACGCCATGCGCGGCGGCGCGGCCGCCCCCGGCATCATGCTCATCACGCACTACCAACGCCTGCTCGACTACATCGTACCGGATTTCGTGCATGTCATGCATGACGGCCGCATCGTGAAGAGCGGCGACAAGTCCCTCGCCCTCGAGCTCGAGGCCAAGGGTTACGACTGGGTAAAGCAGGAATTCGCCGTCGCCCACGCCTGAAACCTGATATCCTTAACCTGTCATTCTGAGCGCAGCGAAGAATCCATCTTTCAGGTAGGATCCTGTTTGCAGGCGATCCCTTGATTATCGCCTGCAAGCAGGCTCCTACAAAAACCAAGCCACTTCCGCCATGAAACCACCCACCGAAATCGAGTCCGCTATCGCGACCGAAAATCCCGTTGTCGGCATCGATCAGACCGCCGGTAATTTCAGCTACAAGGTCGACTACGCCTTCGACGCCGGCACCGGACTCAGCGAGGACACCGTCCGCTACATCAGCTCCGTCAAGAAAGAGGCGCCGTGGATTCTCGAGTTCCGCCTCAAGGCCCTGAAAACTTTCTTCGACAAACCCATGCCGACGCACTGGGCGACCAAGGACCTCGAGAACATCGATTTTCAGAAAATCCGCTACTACCTCTCGCAGGGTCAGAAACCGAAGCGGACGTGGGACGAGGTGCCGGACGACATCAAGAAGACCTTCGAGCGCCTCGGCATTCCCGAGCAGGAGCGCAAATTCCTCGCCGGCGTCGAGGCCCAGTTCGATTCCGAGGCCGCCTACTCGAATATCAAGGACATCGTCGCCAAGCAGGGCGTCATCTTCGTCAATTCCACCGAGGGCCTGCGCGAGCACCCGGAGATCTTCCGCAAGTTTTTCGGGAAGGTCATCCCCACCGGTGACAACAAATTCTCCGCGCTGAACAGCGCCGTGTTCTCCGGCGGCTCGTTCATCTACATTCCGCCGGGCGTCAAGGTCGCGCAGCCGCTCCAGGCCTATTTCCGCATCAATGCGGAAAACTTCGGCCAGTTCGAGCGCACCCTCATCATCGCCGACGAAGGCTCCGAGGTCGTCTACATGGAGGGCTGCACCGCCCCGAAGTTTTCCACCTCGACGCTGCATAGCGCCGTCGTCGAGCTGGTCGCGCTCAAGGGCGCCAAGATCCAGTACATCACCGTCCAAAACTGGGCCAACAACGTCTTCAACCTGGTCACCAAGCGCGGGGTCGCGCACGAGGATGCCGAGATCAAGTGGATCGACTGCAATATCGGCAGCCGCCTCACCATGAAGTATCCCGGCGTCGTCCTGAAGGGCGAGCGGGCGCGCGGCGAAGTGCTCTCCATCGCGCTGGCCAACGACGGCCAGCACCAGGACACCGGCGCCAAGATGGTTCACGCCGCCAACAACACGACGTCCAACATCATCGCGAAGTCCATTTCAGTCGGCCAGGGTCGCTCCACCTACCGGGGCGTGGTCCATATCCCGAAACACCTGAAGGGTTGCAAAAACAACACCGAGTGCGACGCACTCCTGATCAACACCAACAGCCGCACCGACACCTACCCCGCCATTTCCGTTCGTGGCGATCGCAACGCCACGCAGCACGAGGCCAGTGTCTCCAAGGTGTCCGAGGACATGATCTTCTACATGCAATCCCGCGGCCTCACCGAGGCGCAGGCCATGAGCCTCGCCGTGAACGGTTTCATCAACGACCTCGCCCGCCAGTTCCCGATGGAATACTCCGTCGAGCTGAAGCGCCTCATCGATCTCGAGATGGAGGGCAGTGTCGGTTGAGTAACGACAAAGACACGAAGGCCCTAAGTTCCGGGCTTCTGCTCCGTGCCTCTGTGGTTCAAAATTCTTTTCTGATGTCTTCTGTTCAAGTCACTCCTACCACCATTCTCACCGGCTCCTTCACCGCCGAGGCCTTTGCCGCGCACCTCGAGCGCGTGAAGCACCTCCCCGCGTGGTGGCTCGATCG
>JANMVS010000215.1:0-3833 GCA_031392885.1 Verrucomicrobiota bacterium | reverse complement strand
GATCGATGAGGGTCAGCGCGCCGACGCCCGAGCGGGCCAGGCCCTCGACCACCCACGAGCCCACGCCGCCGACGCCCACGATGCAGGCGTGCGCCGCCTGCAACCGGGGCAGCGCCACCGCGCCATACAGGCGCGCGAGCCCGCCAAAACGCTGGAGATAATCTTCCGTGAGCATGGATTTAGCCCGGATATTTCATGGAGCCACGGCGACCTCGCCGTGGGTTGCTCGCCAACCGCCGCGGGGACGCGGCGGCTCCAGCAAATCGATTGTCGTTAGCTATCATTCGGCGGGTGAAATGTTCGGGTTAGAGGGCGTTCTGCCGGAATGTTCGCCGGCTTCAACGCACAAGTCGCCATAATCTGCGCATTTCTTGGCCTGTGCCGTCTATTAGCTGTCGGCACAGCCCCGGAATAATAATGTCATGACTGCCGCGCCGGCCCGCATCGTCATTGGTTTGGGCCCGGCTCAGGCGTAATCTCCCCCGAATAAGCCCGACTCACGGCTCCGACCAAGGCCTAAAATGAAAAACTACCTCCAGGGCAAGCGTGGCGTCGATTTGTTGCATGATCCGCTGTTGAACAAGGGCACGGCCTTCACCGCGGCGGAGCGCGACGCCCTCGGCATCCGCGGCCTGCTGTCGCCCCGCATCACCACCCAGGCCGTCCAGGTCACGCGCGTCCTGGATAGCTTCCGGCGCAAGAGCAGCGACCTTGAAAAATACATTTATCTCATCTCCCTGCAGGAACGCAACGAGTCCCTGTTCTACCGCGTGGTGATGGACAACCTGAACGAGATGATGCCCATCATCTACACGCCCACCGTCGGCCAGGCCTGCCAGCGCTGGAGCTACATTTTCCGCCGCTCGCGCGGGGTCTACATTACGCTGGAAGACCGCGGCTGTATCGCGCGGATGCTGCGCAACTGGCCCTATGCCGATGTGCGCATGATTGTTGTCACCGATGGCGAGCGCATATTGGGTCTCGGCGACCTCGGGGCCAACGGCATGGGCATTCCCGTGGGCAAACTATCGCTCTACACGGCCTGCGCCGGCGTCCACCCGGCCCAGTGTCTGCCCATCATGCTCGATGTCGGCACCAACACGGAAAGCCTGCTCGCCGACCCGCTCTACATCGGCACGCCGCAAAAACGCCTGCGCGGCCCGGCCTACGATGAGTTGGTCGAGGAATTCGTCCTCGCCGTGCAGGAGGTGTTTCCCCGGGCCTGCCTCCAATTCGAGGATTTTGGCAACGCGAACGCCTTCCAGCTCCTGCACCGCTACCAGCACCGCATCTGCACCTTCAACGATGACATTCAGGGCACGGCGGGGGTGACCCTGGCCGGGCTTTACTCCGCTTCCCGCCTGGCCGGCGTGAAACTGACCGACATGCGCATCCTGTTTTATGGCGCCGGCGAGGCCGGGATCGGAATCGGTGACCTGATCGTGGACGCCCTCCAGGCCGAGGGCATCACTGCGGAGGTCGCCCGCCGTCAATGCTGGTTCGTCGATACCAAGGGCCTGGTCGTCAAAAGCCGCACCGACCTGGTCGAGCACAAGCTCCGCTTCGCCCATGATCACGCCCCGGTCAAGGATTTGGCGGCCGCGGTCGAGGCCCTCCAACCGCATGCGATCATCGGTGTCTCCGGCATGTCCGGTGCGTTTACCGCGCCGGTCGTCCAGACGATGGCCCGGCTCAACGCGCGTCCCATCATCTTTGCCCTCTCCAACCCGACCTCGAAATCCGAGTGCACGGCCGAGCAGGCCTACACCTGGACCCATGGCTCCGCCATCTTCGCCAGCGGCAGCCCCTTCCCGCCGTTCACATTCGCGGGCCGCACCTACGTCTCCGGGCAGGGCAACAACTCCTACATCTTCCCCGGCGTCGGACTCGGCGTCATCGCCACCCAGTCGGCGCGCGTCACCAACGAGATGTTTTTTGTCGCCGCCAAGACACTCGCCCGCCTCGTGACCGCGGACGACCTGGCGATCGGCCGCATCTACCCGGAGCTGACGCGCATTCGCGAAGTCTCCCTGGCCATCGCGCTCGCCGTGGCCGAGACCGCGTTTGCCCGCGGCTTCGCCGGGCTACCGCGCCCGGACAATTTGGGGAAGCACGTCAAGGCGCAGATGTATCAACCCGACTACATGGATTACGTCTGAGCCCGATGGCAGGGCGAGTCGTCCCGGACGAGCCGCGGCCCCACGACCGGGTCGGAGCCCCCTCGACTTCTGCTCTGGGCCTGAGCTGGTCGAACGGCTTGAGCTTGTCGCAACGGCTCACCGGGACGGTTCGCCCTACCGTGTTTTACGACGACCGTAATCGTTCCACCGCGGCGATCGCCCGTTGTTCCCGCTGCGCCCAGTCGCCTGAAATCAATGCGTAGGGCAAGTGCCGCCGGTCCAGCGCGCCGCGCCACAGCCGGAGGCCTTTCTCGCGGTCCGCTGGATCGGGAAAACAGCGCTGCGGGTCAGGCGCGAACGGCACGTCGATGTCGAGCAGCAGGTAAAACGCATAGTTTTTCGCCCGTTGGTCGGCTTCGCGCCGGATGTCGTCGGGGCACGTCCCATGCAAGAGGTCGCTCCAGAGCACCGTCGTGAGCGCCTCGGTGTCGCAGATGACGAGGGAGGAACGTTTGTCATCTATTATATGACACACCTCCGTGGCCGGCCCGACGAAGCCCGGCGCCGGCCGAATCGGGCGAAGGAGGGCGGCCGCGTCCTCGCGGCGCCATTGCTCGCGGGCGATGCCGGGAATGTCCTCCAGGGTGATGGCTCCGTGTTGATCCCAGAACTCGCGCGCATATTCCGCGACCAACGGCGCGCCGAAGTGGGCAGCCAGCTTGGCCGCGAGCTGCGTCTTGCCCGTGGACTCGGGCCCGTAGACGGCGATGCGTTGGGGTTGTTTGATCATCATGCCATCCCCGAGGGAAACCACGAATGGACACCAAGGAACACCCATGAAACCGGGAGAACGGTGACTGGAATATCTCCAGCGGTCACCTCGATCGATTTAGGATCTTGCTGATTCATGATCCGTGTGAATTCGTGTCCATTCGTGGTTAAACCGCCTTGTTCATGGATTGGCGCCACTCGCGCCAGCCCCACAGGGACATGGCCCAGAACACCAGATAGAGCCCGCTGGTGAGCTGCAGGTCCTTCGCCCAGTAGACGCCGAGGGCAACGGTGTTGACCAGCAGCCAGCCGGGCCAGCACTCAATATTTTTGCGCGCCTGCAGCCACTGCGCAATGAGGCTGAAGACCAAAATGAAGGCGTCCCACCACGGCAGCGCCGCGTCCGTCGTGCGATGCATGAACCACCCCCACCCAACCGTCAGTCCCGTGCCGAGCGCGATCCAGCCGGCGATAACCGGGCCACTCAGTCGTGACACGGGTAGGGCGAGTTGTCCCAACGAGCCGTCTTTCCCCCCCGACTTCCAATGCCCCCACCCATAGGCTTGGAGGGCGAAAAATAAAACCTGCAGAATCGTATCCGAATAGAGCTTCGCCTCGTAGAACACCCACGCATACACCGCGACCTGCACCAGCCCGACGGGCCAGCCCCAGATGTTCTGGCGGATCATCAGCCAGACGCCGATGACGCCCAGCACGGTGCCGATGATTTCCCCGATGCTCATGTTGGATTAAAGCGTTTCAGCATTTGTCGAAGCCTGCAGGCCGGCGATTTGCTGGGGGTCAGCGTGTGTGATAACCTATCGCCTGCAAGCAGGCTCCTACACTCCGGCCAAATACGCTTCCATTGCCTCCCGGGTCAGGACGTGCCCGGCGGCGCAGCGCGGACACTCGACCCGGATGGTCTCACCCTCGCCGAATACT
>JANMVS010000195.1:0-8687 GCA_031392885.1 Verrucomicrobiota bacterium | reverse complement strand
CGTAGTGACCAAGTGGGTGCGGCGTGCGGAGGGTCTCCATCACACCTTGGTTCTCCGCTCCTCGCTAATGCCAGTTTCGCCTCTCCCAAGTGCGGACAGGTTGCTGTCACTTGCCCCCCGAAGCTTTTACACGAAGAGCGCAAAGCCCGCAGAGAAATCCCCGAGCAGAGGCGAGCCTGCGTGATCTTGGCGGCCTTGGTGGAGAAGCTTGAGGAGATTGGGATCATTTCTCCGGCACGCAGATGCCGCAGATATTGAAGAAAAAATCCGTGCCCTTGTCGTCGACGAGAATGAAGGCCGGGAAATCCTTCACTTCGATTTTCCAGACGGCCTCCATGCCAAGTTCGGGATAATCCAATACTTCCACCCTGGTGATATTGTCCTGCGCCAGGATGGCCGCCGGGCCGCCGATGCTGCCGAGATAAAACCCGCCATGTTTTTTGCACGCGTCGGTCACCGCTTTGCTCCGGTTGCCTTTCGCGAGCATGATCAGCGAACCGCCGTGCGCCTGGAAAAGATCCACGTAGCTGTCCATGCGGCCGGCGGTGGTCGGCCCAAATGAGCCGGAGGCGTAGCCGGTGGGCGTCTTCGCGGGGCCCGCATAATAAATCGGATGCTGCTTGGCGTAGTCCGGCAGGCCCTGGCCGGCTTCGATCCGCTCCCTCAATTTGGCGTGCGCACTGTCGCGGGCCACAATCAGGGTGCCGGTCAGTGAAACCCGGGTCGTCACGGGATGCCGCGACAATTCGGCGAGGATGGCGGGCATCGGCCGGTTCAGGTCAATGCGCACAAAATTCTCGTCCTTGAACGCGCGCATTTCCGGCGGAATAAAACGACCGGGGTTGGTTTCCATCTGCTCGAGAAAGATGCCGTCCGGGGTGATCCGGGCCTTGATATTGCGGTCGGCGCTGCACGATACGCCCATGCCGACCGGGCAGCTTGCGCCGTGGCGGGCGAGGCGGATGATGCGCACATCGAGGGCGAAATATTTGCCGCCAAATTGCGCGCCGACGCCGCTTTGCTGCGCCAGGGACAGGACCTTCGCCTCCATCGCCAGATCGCGGAAGGCCCGCCCGAGCTCGTTGCCGGTGGTCGGCAGGCCGTCGAGATACTTGGTGGTGGCGAGCTTCACCGTCTTCATGCACGCCTCGGCGCTCGTCCCCCCGATCACAAACACGAGGTGGTAGGGCGGACAGGCCGAGGTGCCGAGCAACAGCATCTTCTCCGCGAAGAACTTTTCCAGGCTCTTCGGATTGAGCAGCGCCTTGGATTCCTGAAACAGGTAAAGCTTGTTCGCCGAGCCGCCGCCCTTGGCAACAAAAAGGAATTCGTAGTTGGCACCCTCGGTGGCGAAGAGCTCGATTTGCGCCGGCAGGTTCGTGCCCGTGTTGACCTCCTTGAACAGATCGAGGGGGGCCACCTGCGAGTAGCGCAGATTTTCCTTCGTGTAGCATTCATACACGCCCTGCGCGAGCTGCTCGGCATCGTTGCCCCCGGTCCAGACCTGCTGGCCTTTCTTGGCAAAAATGGCGCAGGTGCCGGTGTCCTGGCACATGGGCAAAATTCCGCGGGCGGCAATCTCGGCGTTCTTGAGCAGGGTCAGCGCCACGTAGCGGTCGTTCGCCGAGGCGGCGGGGTCCTGCAGGATCGCGGCGACCTGGGCCAGATGTTTTGACCGGAGAAAAAAATTCGTGTCGTGAAACGCCTCCCGGGCCAGATAGGTCAGGACCTCCGGGGCCACCTTGAGCATGGGCCGGCCTTCAAAAGTGGCAGTGGACACACCCTCCGTGGACAGCAGGCGGTACTCGGTCTCGTCGGGACCGAGCGGCAGCGGATCCTGGTAGATAAAGGGCGGCGTGGGCATGAAACGACGCTAGGGATTGTTTAGAAAAAGACAACACACCCCGGCACTGCGCGCCACCCCTCTCCAGCGGGGACCCAATCGCCGCCCAAGAAAAATTCCCGCGAGAGAGTGGCCCGTCGGGCCGTAGCGCTTGGCAAAGGCTGAATCCCGTCAGGGCGGGGTGGGTTGGTCGGAACCGTTTATCCCTTCCCGGCCGCCTACAGAATCTTCAGTTTCGGCAAATCCTGCACGTCGATGTAACCGACCGGCTTTTTCTGCGCATCGAGGGCGACGAGATCGGAAATCTTGTATTGCTGAAAAATCTTCAGCGCCTCCACCGCCAGCACCCCGGCCGAAATACTGCGCGGATTGCGGGTCATGAATTCACCCACGGGTTTCTGGAGAAATCCCGCTCCGCCGTTCAAGGCGCTCCGCCGAAAATCGCCGTCGGTGAAAATACCGGTCATCCGGCCTGTGGCGTCGACGAGAGCCACCGCCCCGGCCTTGGCCTTGGTCATGGCAAAGATCGCCTCCTGCACCGTGGTGCCCGCCTCATTCCGCACCGGGCAGGCCTCGCCGGTCCGCATGATGTCCTTGACCCGGAGGAGCAGCGTCATGCCGAGGGTGCCGGCCGGGTGGTATTTGGCGAAATCCTCCCGCGTCAGCCCGCGGCTTTCCAGCAGCACCATGGCGAGCGCGTCACCGAGGGCGAGGGCGGCGGTCGTGCTGGCCGTCGGGGCGAGGGCCAGCGGACACGCCTCGCGGGGCGCATGGTAGATCAGCCGGTAGTCGGCGCCGCGCGCCAGTTCACTGTCCGGTGAACCGGTCAGCGCGACCGTCTGGAGCCCGAATTTCTCGAACAGGGGCAGCAATTGCAGCATCTCCGCACTGGCGCCGCTGTTGCTCAGTAAAATGGCGAGATCGCCCGCCGCGCACAGTCCGAGGTCCCCGTGCAAGGCCTGGGTGGGGTCGAGAAAACAGGACGGCACGCCGGTGCTGTTAAAGGTGCCCGCCAGCTTCTGGGCGATGTGCGCATTTTTGCCGACGCCGGAAATGATCAGCTTATGGCCGTCCTTGACGGCGGCTTCCACGGCGCGCACCACGGTCACAAAGTCTTCATTGAGCACGGCGGCCGTGGCCTCGATGGCTTCCCGCTCAATGGCGAGGCAGCGGCGGGCTTGGGCGAGAAGGGTGGCGGAATCCAGTGGCATCAAAAACTTGTGTTGGCTTGGGGCAGGCGCAAACCTACCCGCCGATCATCCTCGTTCAATTCATTTCAGCCGTGTCCCGTCACCTTGCCCTTTTTCGCTGCCTGCTCCCGCCTTTGCTGGGCGTGCTGGCTTTGGGCCTGGCGGGTTGCGGGGGCAGCGAACGGCTCTCCTCGGCCACGGAAGTGGATGAACCGGCCTATCGGGAGGGACAGGCGCTGCTCAAGACCGGGCGCAAGCAAGAGGCCCTCAACGCCTTTCTCAAGGTCATCGACCAACGGGGCGAAGATTCGGCTGAATCCCATCTCGAAGTCGGCCTGCTCTACCTGCAGCACATCAACGACCCGCTCTCCGCGATCTACCACTTCAGGAAATTTCTCGCCCTGCGCCCCAACAGCCCGCAGGCCCCGCTCATCAAGCAACGGATTGCCGCCGCCACGCGCGACTTCGCCCGCACCCTGCCGGCGCAACCGCTGGAAAACCAGCTGCAGCGCGTGGACCTCGTCGCCACGCTGGACCGGCTCAAGCAGGAAAACGATGCGCTCAAGCAGGAGCTGGCCGACTTGAAGGCGGGTCGGGGAGCATCGGGCCGGGCCACTTCGGCCGAGCCGGCGCCACTGGTGACCGCCTCGGCGCCGGCAAATTTCAGTTTTTCGTCTGAGACTGGCCCGGTGCTGCGCACCAAACCGAGCCCGGGTACGGCGGTCCGTCCGGCTACTTTGACGCCCAAGGCAACGATCGCTCCGCCGCAAGCTTCGCCGGCCCAGCCCAAGCCCGCCGTCCAGGCCGGCCGGACCGGCCCCGCCCGCAAGCACACCATCAAACCGGGCGATACGCTCTCCAAGCTCGCCCAGCAATATTACGGCAACCGCGCCAAGTGGCGGGAGATATATGCCGCGAATCGCGCCGTGATGAAGGGCGAAACCGATCTCAAGGTTGGCGTGGAGCTGAAGATTCCCTGAGCCGGTCATGCAATTGAGTGCCACCACAGCCGGACACAAATAGACACGGATTGATGCCTTGGGCCCAAAATTCCGGACGGATCGATCCCAACCATTCCGGCAGCCATGGATTGGGTCGCACGGATTCATTCGCGGTGGAGCAGAAATCACAGGCACCGGGAGTTGGTGTTGGTTTGGTCAAATGCTTCGGAGCTCGCCCGGGGGGGCTTTATTCCTTCCGACCGAAAGATCTGGGCTCATCGGTACCCATCTGTGGTTCAAATGAATGGTTCCAGCCGAACCGACTCGGCGCCGACGCGCCGATCAGTCTTTGTTCGGCGCGGCCTTCTGTCGCGTTCGTTGGCGCTACAGCGCGCCGATCGCTTCGTCCAGGACGGCGAGAAGGAAGTCGGCATCGGCTTTCGTGATGTTCATCGGCGGGGCGAAACGAATGGTCTGGCCCCACAGGCCGCCTTTGCCGAGCAACAGACCGAGCTCCCGGGCGTTCTCGACCGCTTGGGCGCAGGCTTCCTTGGCGGGTTCCTTGGTCGCGCGGTCCTTGACGAATTCAATGCCGAGCATCAGGCCCTTGCCGCGGACGTCGCCGATAATCTGGTGCTTCATTTTCAACTTCTCCAGTCCGGCGAGAATGGAGCGGCCGAGTTCGAGGCAGTTGGCCTGGGTGTTTTCCTTTTCGATCACCTCGAGCACGGCGGTGCCGATGGCGCTGACGACGGGATTGCCGCCGAACGTATTGAAGTGGACCTTTTGGGCCATGACGGCGGCAATTTTTGGCGTGGTGACAACGGCGGCGAGCGGGGCCCCGTTGCCGATGCCCTTGGCCATCGTGACGATGTCGGGGATGACCCCGTGCGTCTCGAAGCCCCAGAAATGGGTGCCCGTGCGGCCGAAGCCGGTTTGCACTTCGTCGGAGATGCACAAGCCGCCGGCGGCGCGCACGTGTTCATAGGTGTGCTGGAGGTAACCATCGGGGAGCACCACAAAGCCGCCCACCCCCTGGATGGGTTCCGCGATGAACGCGGCGATCTTACCCGGCGTGGCGTAGTCGATGAGGTTTTTCACGTCGGCGGCGTATTTGCGGCCGGCCGCGGGATCATCATAGCCGTAGTCCCCGCGGTAAGGGTAGGGGGCCACGGCGTGGTGAATGCCGAAGCTGTGCGGGACATTGAATTTCCAATTGCTGTGGGCGGTGAGGCCCATCGAAGCGGGGCTGCCGCCGTGATAGGCGTTGCGCAGCGCGATGGCGTCGTAGTTGCCCGTGGCGAGGCGCGCCATGAGAAGCGCGAGGTCGTTCGCCTCGGAGCCGGAGTTGACGAAGTAGATGCACTTCAGGTCGCCCGGCATTTTCGCGGCGAGCTTTTCCGCGAAGGCCCCGATGTTCGGGTTGAGATAGATGGTGGTGGAATGCTGCAGGGTCGCATGCTGCCTGGTGGCGGCGGCGACAATGTGCGGGTGGCAGTGGCCGACGCTGATCGTCACGATGCCGCCGAGGCCATCGAGGTAACGCTTGCCGGTGTGATCCCACACATACTGCATGCTGCCTTCGACGAGCATGATCGGCTGCTTGTAGTAGAGGAAGAGCCCGGGGTTGAGGAACTGTTTGCGCTGGGCGAGGACGGCGTCGAGCGACGGGCCGGCATACGGCGTGGGGGTGTGCGGGGTCGGCGGGAGGGGGATGGTCTTCATGAGTAAGAATAAGGAGTGAAAGGTGACCAGTGGCAAGAGGCCGGGCGAGGCGTCCCGACGAGCCACGGCGCAGCCGGAGGATAAACCCTACCCATCAGGCCTTGGGCGCAAGCCTGCGCAGGGCGAGGTAGACCGCGAACGCCAGGCCGAAACCGATAAACCACGCATAATTGTAGAGTCCGAGCAGAACGGGTGACAGGCCGGTGCCGTCGATCAGATGGACCTGCGCCAGGAAACCCGGCAGGGAGGGCAGTACGGCGACGACGAGGGCAATGAGCGCAACGGTGCTGTAACCATTGGTGTAGCGGTGTTCGCCGTGTGGGTCGTAAAGTGCCGGGAGATCGAGCTGGCGGTGGCGGCAGACGAAGTAGTCGGCGATCATGATGCCGCCAATGGGGCCCAGCAGGGCGCTGTAACCGATGAGCCAGGTGAAAATGTAACCGGACGGATCGGCGACCAGTTTCCACGGCATCATCAAGAGGCCAACGACGCCCGTGATGAACCCGCCGGTGCGGAATGATATCTGCCGGGGCGCGAGGTGGGCGAAGTCGTTGGCGGGCGAGACCACGTTGGCGGCAAGATTGGTGGCGAGAGTGGCGATGCACAGCGCGACCATGGCCAGCAGCAGCACGGCGGGGTTTTTGAACCGCGTGAGTACGTCCACCGGATCCCAGATGGTTGCGCCGTAGATAATGGTGGTGGCCGAGGTGACCGCGACGCCGATGAAGGAATAAAGCGCCATCGTGAGCGGCAGGCCGAGTGCCTGGCCGACAATCTGGTCACGCTGGGTGTGCGCGTAGCGGGAGAAGTCGGGAATGTTAAGTGAAAGGGTGGCCCAAAAACCGATCATGCCGGTCAAGGCGGGAAAGAAGAAGCTCCAGAACTGGCCGGCCTTTGGTTGACCGACCTCAAATGCGGAGGGTTGTGAAAGGATGGGGCCGAAACCGCCGGCCGCCCGCCAGGCCCACCACAGCAGGAGCAGGCCGAGGGCGAGGAGCAGCGGGGCCTTGATGTTTAAAAGCAGTCGAATCGAATCGATGCCCCGGTAGACCACGGCCATGTTAATCGACCAGAAGAGCAGGAAGGTGCCGAGCTGGACGCCGGTGATTCCGAGGAGCGGCAGAGGAACGCCGCCGGCGAGGGACGGGATGAAAAGGGCCAGGATCTTGTGGATGGCCTCGCCGCCAATCCACGCCTGGATCCCGAACCAGCCGCAGGCGACGAAGGCGCGGAGCAGGGCGGGGATGTTGGCGCCCCGGGTGCCGAATGAAGCGCGGCACAACACGGGGAAGGGGATGCCATATTTGGTGCCGGCGTGGGCGTTGAGCACCAGCGGGACGAGCACGATGAGGTTGCCGAGAAAGATGGTGAGGACGGCCTGCCACCAGTTCATGCCGCCGCCGATGAGCGACGACGCGAGCATGTAGGTGGGGATGCACGCGGACATGGAGACCCACAATGCCGCGAAACTGAGCATGCCCCACTTGCGCCGCGAGGCCGGCACCGGCGCGAGGTCCTCGTTGGAGAGAAAGCTCGTCTGGATATCCACCTGGACATCCGGGGCGTTGGCGGTGAGGGAGGGGGTGGCCATCAGCGGTGTTGAAAGTTATGGGCTGAGCCGGGCTCATGCTGCCTTGGCTTTGTCCGTGTTCATCCGAGAAAATCCGTGGTTAGAAATGGCTCGGCTTGCGTTGCAGGAACTGGCCGCGGCCGGGCGTGCCGCAGAACTGGCCGTCGCGGACGGCGACCTGGCCGCGCACGGTGACATCGCGCGTCCGGCCCTCGAGTTTCCACCCTTCGAAGGCGCTGTAGTCGACATTCATCGACTGGGTTTTCGCCGAGATCGTGCCGCGGTAGTCCGGGTCGAACACCACCAGGTCGGCATCGGCGCCGGGCTGGATGGTGCCCTTGCGCGGGAACAGGTCGAATTGCTTCGCGACCTGCGTGCTCGCGACGTTGACCATTTGATGCAGGTCGATCTTGCCGGTCTTCACGCCATAGGTGTAGAGCAGGTTGATGCGTTCCTCGAGCGAGGGTATCCCGTTGGGAATCTTGGTGAAGTCATCCTGGCCCATCGATTTTTGCTGCTGAAAGTCAAACGGCGCATGGTCCGTGGCGACAGTCTGGATGAACCCGTCGCGCAGGCCGTTCCAGAGCACGCGCTGGTTGCGGGCCTCGCGCAGTGGCGGTGACATGACAAACTTGGCGCCCTCGAAGTTGGGTTGCTCCGCGTAGGTCTTGTCGAGGGTGAGATATTGGATGAGCGTTTCGATGGCCACCCGCACCCCGCGCTTGCGGGCGTTGATGGCTTCAGCGAGCGCTTCGCGGCAACTCAGGTGCACGATGTAGACCGCGGCGCCGGTCAACTCGGCGAAGGTCATCAGGTGGTGCACCCCTTCGGCCTCGACCGCCGGCGGGCGGCTCTCGTGGTGCTGACCCGGATCGGTCTTGCCCGCGGCGAGCAATTCCTTGCAGCGTTCGGCGACCAGCGTCTCGTTCTCGCAGTGCGCCGTGACGACGATGCCGAGTTCCTTGGCGAGCTTGAGGGTGCGGTAGAGCTCGGTGTCGTCGATGCCGAAGGCGCCCTTGTAGGCGAGGAAGATTTTGAAGGATGAGATGCCGCGCGCGACGATCTCGCGGAGCTGCGCTTCGGTGCCGGCGACGAATTTCGTCACGCCCATGTGGAACGTGAAATCGCAGGCCGACTTGCCCGCGGCCTGGCTCATCCACAGCTCGAAGCTCTTCAGCGCGTCGTCGGCGCGCGACGGGCAGCACATTTCGATCAGCGTCGTGGTGCCGCCGACGAGCGCGGCCTTGGAACCGGTCTCGTAGGTGTCCTTGGAGAACGTGCCCATGAACGGCAGGTAGATGTGCACGTGCGGGTCAATGAACCCGGGGAAGACAAACTTGCCCTTGGCGTCGATAATCTCGGCTCCGGCGGGGGCCGTGATGTTCTGGTCGATCTTCGTGATCGTCTCGCCCTCGCAC
>JANMVS010000469.1:0-7060 GCA_031392885.1 Verrucomicrobiota bacterium | reverse complement strand
GGGGGGTGACGGGAGACGGGTGGCGCCAGATTCTCCGGTCGACTGGTTCCGGGGTAGCGCGGCTCGTCGGCGAAGGGGGGACCTAACTCTGCCCGGCTCACGGCAGACCGGTCAGAGACCGGTCCTACGGCCTCATGTGGAGCGGTCGTGGCCTGTTGGACATCGCGTCGGCTGCAGGAGCAAGGGAAAATACAGCCGGTGGCATGCAGACGGGCGAGCGCGGCCCGGTAGAGCGGAATGCGCGCGCTTTGGGAAATCATCGGCTCCTCCCAGCTCAGTCCGAACCAACGCATGTCTTCCAGCATGGCCACCACGAACTCCGGCCGGCAGCGGACCGAGTCGAGATCGTCATTGCGCATCAGCAATTGCCCGCCGGCGGCCTGGGCGCGGGTATGGGCCGTCCAGAAAGTCCGCGCGTGCCCCAAATGGAGCAGGCCGGTCGGCGAGGGCGCGAGCCGGCCGCGGTAGACTGGAGAAGGGTTAGCCACGGATAACACAATTCCTAAATTCTGCTGAAGAATTGGCCACAAAAAGCGCAATAATCACAAAAAAATAAAACCAGCCGGGGCTTGGCCCTGAAAATTAGTGCTGATTAGTGTGAATTAGTGGTTTCAAACTTGGGCATGCAAAAGTCCTTGTGTGTGTATTGCGCCTCCAGCGACCGGGTGGATCCCAAGTATTCCGCCGTGGCCGCGCAGGTGGGGGTTGAAATCGCGCGGCAGCAGTGGACGCTCGTCTATGGCGGTGGCAAGACCGGACTCATGGGGGCGGTGGCGCGCGGGGTAAAGTCTGGTGGCGGCCGGGTGGTCGGGGTGATCCCCGAGTTCATGAAGGTGCGCGAGCTGGAGTTTACCGAGGCCGATGAACTCATCTCGGTCCTCACCATGCGAGAGCGAAAAATGCTCATGGAGACACGCGCTGACGCTTTTCTCGCCCTGCCGGGCGGCTGGGGCACACTCGAGGAATTGCTGGAGATCCTGACGCTCGCGCATCTCGAGGTGCTGCACAAGCCGGTCATCATCCTCAACCAGGACGGTTTCTTCGACGATCTATTGCGGTTGTTCGACCGCATCGTGGCGGAGAAATTCATGCACGCGACGATCCGCGGCAAATACGCGGTGGTCCAAACGGTGGCGGAAATTTTCCCTTTGCTGGAAAACTGGAGCCACCAGCCGGGCGACGCAAAGTGGTTTCAGACGCGGTAGGGGCCGTTGCCCTCAACGGCCTGGGCGCTTGGGGGCAACGGCCCTACCGATACAGTTTGATCAAATCCTCCGTGCGCACCCAGCCGGTCTGGCCGCCGGCGAAATTGAGCTTGGTCCAGCCGAGGAAGGTTTTTTCGACGACGCTGATGGAGCCCGCGGAGAGGGGGGAGGTTTTCTGCGTGGTATCGGCCTCGGTTGGGATGCTGCGCAGAAGGGAAGCTTTCCATACGAGGGCGGCCGCGGGATTGGCCAGCGGTCCGTAGGTGTGCAGGCTGAGCGTGGCGGCGGCGGCGAGCAGCACAGCCAGCAGACTGGTGGTCAAGGCGACGGGCTTCGCCCACGTGCCGATGCGTTGGTAGCCCTGCAGGAGGAGCACAATGAGGGCGGCGGCGAACAGGAGCGCGGCGAACACGAGGGCGAGTTGCCACTCACCGGGAGTCGCGAGACGGGCGAGCTTGGAGCGGCCTTCGCCGCGTGCGAGCTCGACGAGTTCCGTCGGCGCCAGACCGGAGCGTTGCAAGCCGAGGGTCAGATCCCAACGCGTGGTGTCTCCCCGGGCATTGAGCAGAAATGCGCTGGTCCAGTGGGCCGTGGCCTCGGCCCAGCGATCCTGTTGACCGAGGGCGAGGCCGAGATTGTGGCGTGCGGTCCAGTCGGCAGGCGTGGTCTCAATGGTCTTACGCCAGTTCGTCTCCGCCGCAGTGAAGTCACCGCGTTTGTAGGCGTCGCTGGCATTGTCGGCCTGGGCTGCGACCGGCACGAGGATCAGGGCGAGGGTGAAGAGGAACGGCAACAGGTTGCGCGTGGCAAATAGTGAGAATGGCGGCCAGCCGGGCACGCGCACCGCCGACAATGCGGCGTCGGCCCGGGCGAGCCAGTCTTTGGGCAAGGTGTGTTCGCGACTGTGCAGGGCGCGGTCGGCCTCGGACCAGAGCGCGGCCCAGGCCGGGGCGGCATGCTGTTCGCGGGTGGTCACACAAGCGTGCAGCAGCGGCGTACCGGGCGCGGCGTGGGGCACTTCCCAAAGGGCGGCGGCGTGATGCTGCCAGAGGCGGAGCTGAGAATCGCACCGTTGCTGGCTCACTGTTGCGCCCTGCTGGGCGCCCGGTGTTTGTCCTCTGGCCTGCGCCGGGGCATAGCTGCCAGCCCGGTATTTGTCCTGGCCGTCGCCAGGCAAAAGAGTTGGGAGCTGAGAGCCAGCAAGGCGGAGTTCGGCGAGGGCGGCGGTGAGCTTGAGCTTGGCCACACGGCGGAGGCGCTGCGGGTCGTTCGCGCGCGAGCGCAGGGCCGCAAGGATCAACCAGACAGAAAGAACACAGGGAACAGACGACAGAAGGCAGACGAAGACCAGCGTGCGCATGGGCCACGGCACAAAGCCGATTTGTGCCCGCAGGATTGGATCGCGCGGCAGACTTTCCGGCGGGACGGGCGGCGTGGCGGTCGGCAGCTCGGGAGTGGCGGGTGCGGAAGAAGCGGGTGGGTTGAGCGAGAACTGCACAGGCGCGCCGGAGCCGGGGTTCGGCTGCGCAATCGGGGCGCCGCCCGTGACAGTCACCAGCACGGGTTCACTGGCGACGGTTTTGTAACTGCCCGACTTGGTGTCAAAATAGGTGAAGCGGACCGGGGCAAGCTTGTAGGTGCCAGGGCGGCCGGGGACGAGCACCACGTCCTCGCTGAGGGTGCCCTCGAAAAGCGCCCCGTCCTTCATGGTGCGCCGGGACTTGGGCTGCACCACTTGGAACTCGTTCGAGACTTCGCGCTGCGGCAGGCCGGCAACGTCGGGCCAGTTGCCCGTGCCGGTGAGTTCAATCGTCCAAGTGACGGGTTCGCCGATCGCGGCCGTGGTCGGAATGACTTTAGAGGTGAAAGTGAAATCACCGACGGCACCGGAAAAATCCGCAGGGGCGGCCGGTAGCGGCTGAATGGTCAACGGCAGCGGATTGGACTGAAGGGCGCGCTGCTCGACGGTGGCCTGGGAGAAGAGACCGAAGCCGGTGGTGCCAACCATGAGGTTTACCATCTGCGTGGCGGGCTTGATCGTGAGGGTGCCGGGCTGTTTGGCGTAGGCCCGCGTGTTCTGGGCGGAAACGACGCGACGCTCACCGCGGATGAGGGTCTCGCTCGGGTCGGGCTTGCTCCAGTCCTCGGCCACGAGCGGCGCGGACGGCCACTCGACGTTGGTGGCAAGGGAGTGGAAGTAACGGCGCACGACATTGAGGTTGTAGGTCACGGGAAAAACCTCGCCGACCCAGAAGGTGGTTTTTGGCACCATGAGTCGGGCGGAGGCGACATCATCCAGCGCCGGGCCGGTGCCGGCTCCGCCGACGGTGGCATCACCGACGGTGAAGGTGGCGGCGACGACACGGAGCGTGCCTTTGTCGGTCTTCACTTCGAATTCGGGGATGACGATATTGGCGCGTTTCGTGGGCCGCACCGGAAAGGCGAGGGAAAACCGGGTGGTCACGTGAAAGTTGACCATACTGGTTTCGGAGCTCTGGGAAGGCTGGCCGAGGACCAAACCGTCAATCTTGGGCAGGCGCGGGTCTCCGTCGGGTTCGCAATTTTCGAAGGCCAGAGAGATTTGGGAGACCTGATTGAAGCCCAACTGCCCGCCGGGCGGATCCCAGCGAACGGATTGAGCGAGGGCGGTGGTGCCGAGGAGCGTGGCGAAAACCAAGGCGAACACCCCTCGGCGCTGCGCGCCACCCTTTTTGATAGAGGGAATCTTGCCGGCACGGGTTCGGCAATCCCCTCTGGAGAGGGGGGCCCGACTTGCCCTCCGAAGCCTTGGCGAAGGAGGAAGGGCGGGGGGTGTCAGGATGAACATGAATCGTGAGAGCATGAAAAATTACCAATCCTTGCCCGTGGTCTTGGGCTTTTGCTGCTGGCCTTGCATGAGTTGCTGGAGCTTGGCGGGAGAATCCTGATTGCGGACCTGTTCGAGTTTCTGGAGCGGCATGGCGAGTTCGGGGTCCTGCGACTGCTCCTCGGTTTTCTTGTCCTGCCGGCCGCCAACCTTCTGGGTGCCGGGCGGAGGCTGCGGCTTCGGCTGGGGCTTTTGATCCTTCTGGTCCTTCATGTCACCGAAGGCGTCCTTGTTTTGCTTTTGCTGCTGTTCCTGCTGTTTTTGCTCGTCCTGTTTCTGCTGATCGGACTTTTGCTGGTCCTTCTGCTGTTCCTGGTCCTGCTTCTGCTGGTCGTTTTTCTGTTGATCCTGCTTTTGCTGGTCTTGGTCCTGTTTTTTCTGATCCTGGGGCGGCGGCTCTTCCTTTTTGAGCAGGTCTTCGAGTTCCTGGCGCACGTGCGGCCATTCGGCCGCTTTGGCATCGAGTTTTTCCCCGAGATCGACGGCCTGCAGTGCGTCGCGGATGACGTTCTCGGGTGGGTGCTGCTGTGCGGACTTGACCCGCTGGCCGTACGTGATCGTGGTTTGGGCCAGTTCGGAGCAATCCTTCGCGGACAGGGTAATGGCTTCGGCCAATCGCGCGACGGTAGTGGAAAGTGGTTTGGCGAGGGTGTCGCTCGGCGCGTCCGCGCCGAGCACAGAGGACGGAGTACAGAGGACAATAAACAGAATCAAGGCGGCAGAGGCCGCAGATTGCTGTCTGCTGACTTCTGCCCTCTGTCCTTTGGCTTTGCCGAGCGGCAGCGCACGCTCGCGCGGGCGAACGGGGAACTCAGCCCAGAAACTGATGAGCAGGAGCAGCAAGCCCGGGGCGAGGAACCACTGGAAGCGTTCCATCATCCGGGCGGTGTTTTTCTCGGAAAATTCCCCCTTCCGGCCAGCTTCCACGGTTTTCTTGAGCAAAGCTGGCAGATCGACCCACGCGCTGGCGTCGGTGTAGGCGCCGCCGGTCACCTGCGCGAGTTCCTGCAGGGTTGAGCTGTTCAACCGGGACAGCACCACGGCGCCACGTTCGTCCTTGATGAAGCCGCCGGCGGAGTCGGGGATGAATGAGCCCTGGGCGGTGCCGACGCCGAGGCCGATGATGCGGATGCCCTTTTGCTTGAGTGAATCGGTGAGGCTGTGCCAGTCGTCCACGGTGCTTTCGCCGTCGCTCAGGATGATAAGGTAGCGGTCAGCGGTGGAGGTGCCGAAGGCCTGGATCGAGGACTCAAGCATGGCTTTGTAGTTGGAGCCGCCCTCCGGCAAATAGTCGGGATTCATGGCCGGGAGAAACTCCCGCAATATCTCGTAGTCTGAACTCAGCGGGCTTTGCAGAAAGGCCGTGCCGGCAAACAGCACCAGGCCGACGCGCTCGCCTTTGAGGCCGTCGAGCAAGGACTGCATGAGCAGCTTGCTCCGGTCGAGGCGCGAGGGTTTCACGTCCTGCGCGAGCATCGACTTGGAAAGGTCCACGGCGATGAGGACTTCGCGCGACTGGTCGAACACCTGCTCCTCGACCGTGCCCCATTGCGGCCGGGCGAGGGCGATGAGGCATAGCGCGAGGCCGAACCAGAGCCAGAGGCGCGGGCGCGTCTCGGCGGTGGTGTGTGCCGTGCCGAGTGAAACATCGAAGGCTCCCGCCCAGGCGCGGGCGATCTTCGGCCAAGTGGCCACCGCGCGGGTGGTGTGGCGGGCGAGTTCCCACGAGAACAAAAGCACTAGTGGAGCGAGCAACCAGAGGAGATGGGGCGAGTGGAAGCTCATGGCGCGGTTCGGTTCGGCAGGTAGGGCGAAGCGTCCCCGCTGAGCCGTTGGAGAGACGGCTCAGCGGGAGGGTTCGCCCTACCTTGCGGCATGCGATTACGCCGAAACGGCAGTTGCGGCGGCAGGGCGAACAGGGCTCCGAGAAAAAGCAGGGCAGCGCCAGGGATCGCGCACCAATGGAACAACTCCGTGGTGAGCAGGTAGGACTTGGCTTGGAATTCGATTTTCTGCGCCTGATCGATGGCGGCGAAGGCTTTTTCGATCGTGTCCGAATCGGCGGCGCGGAAAAATTTGGCGCCGGTGGCTTCCGAGATGGTGCGCAACTGGTTTTCATCGAGATCGGAGATGGCGCGGCGGTAACCGATCTTGTTCCCGTTATCGTCAAAGACCGGCATCGGCACGAGGCCATCGCGACCGGCGCCGATGGTGTAGACCGGCACGCCGCGGGACTTGGCGATGTTGGTGGCCTGTTCCGGCGTGAGCAGGCCGCGATTGTTGGCACCGTCGGTCAGCAACGTAACAAAGGCGCCTTTGCGTTTGGTGCCTTCCTCGCGGCCAGCCTGCTCAAGCCGGGTGAGCGCCACCCCCAATCCATCGCCGATCGCGGTGCCGTCCTCGATCATGCCGATCTTCAGTCGTTCGATCTGCCGGGCGAGCCAGTCGTGGTCGAAAGTGAGCGGGGCCAGCGTGTAGGCGCGGCCGGAAAAAACCACGAGGCCGATGCGGTCACTCGTCCGTTGGGAAACAAAGGCCTGGATGACGGGTTTGATGGCTTGCAGGCGGTTGATACGTTCACCGTTGCGCTCATAGTCCTCGGCGAGCATTGAACCGGAAAGATCGATCGCGAGCATGAGATCGTAACCCTGCTGCTTCACCTCACGCTTGTCCTCGACAATTTGCGGGCGGGCGAGGGCGATGATCAGCAGCACCAGACCGGTCATGGCCAGCGCGGCGGGCCAGCGGGAGGTGGGAATCAGCGACGGGCGGTGCCAGGCGGCGGCGAAGGGCACGATGAGCACCGGGGCGCCGCGCCGGCCGCGCACCCAGATCAACAGCGGCAATATGAGCAGTGCGAGCAACCACCAAGGATCGTGGAAGATATAGTTCGTCGAAAGCATCAGACGACAGAGGCAAAGTAACCGATGGGGTTACTTGGGGCGGGGGTGGTTTTTGACTGTAGCGGCGGTCTATGACCGCCGACGGG
>JANMVS010000129.1:0-3438 GCA_031392885.1 Verrucomicrobiota bacterium | reverse complement strand
CGCAGCGCACTGGCGACGCGGCCGGCCACGGTGTCGGCATTCACATTGTAGGGCTTGCCATCGAGGCCTTCGGCCACGGGTGAGATCACCGGCATATAACCATCGGCGATCTCCTTTTTGATCAGCTTCACCTTCACCTCCATGACATCACCAACGTAACCCAAGTCGCAGGGGTTGCCGTCGTCATCGACGGCCAGCTTGGTGCAAACGATCACGCTGTCGCCCGGCAGGCCCTTGGGCCGCGCCTTCACCGTGGTGAGGGTGTCACAGACATCCCGGTTCACAACTTCATCGAGGGTTTTTTTGACAATGGCGATGGTCGCCGCGTCGGTCACCCGCAGTCCGTTGATGAAATTGGCCTTCAAGCCGGCGTCATCCATCGCGCGATTGATCGCCTTGCCGCCGCCATGCACCACCACGACATTGATGCCGACCGCCGCGAGGAAGGCGAGGTCCGTGGCAACACTCAAGCGCACCGTCGGGTCCGGGTCGTCCATGAAACTGCCGCCATATTTTACGACGAAGATCGAGCCCTTGAAACCCTGGATATAAGGGAGGGCTTCGAGCAGCACCTTTGCCTTGGCGATAATATCAGCGATTTCCATCAGGAAAGGTCCGCAAATTGACTTGTCATCCTGAGCGTAACGAAGGATCCACGCGTCCGCACCTGGCGCCACGCTCTCAGCCGTGGATTCTTCGCTGCGCTCTGAATGACAGGTTGCGCGAACTGGTTCATTTTGAAGACGTGCCTTGATGAGAAAAACACAGGAGACGAAAATCCTACTGGTTTACGTGGACGACCTTGGCCGGCGGAAAGCCGTTGAAGTAGGTCGCCGAGGCGTGGCTGTAGGCCCCGATGTTCACGCTGTAGACGAAATCATCGCGCTCGAGATCGGGCAGGTTTTCAGCCATCGAGACCACATCGAGGGCGTCGCAGGTCGGACCAAATACCGAGCACAGCGAAGTTGGCCCCCGCTTGAACGACTTGATGGGGTACTTGCAGTGGTCGAAAATGATGCCCGAATAGGTGTGGTAGACGCCGTCGTTGATATAGTAGCTGGTTTTGCCGTCGCGCACCGCCTTGCCGATAATCTTCGAGACCGCGTAACCGGCGGAGGCGACGAGAAACCGCCCGGGCTCGGCGAGCACCTGGATGTGCTTCGGAAAAAGGCGGTCAATCTCCGTATTGATGATCTTGGCGAGTTCCTTCAGCGGCCTGACCGTCGCATCGTAGGGCGCGGGAAAGCCGCCGCCGATGTCGAGCAGGTTCATCTTGGTGTAGCCGCGATCCTCCGCCTCCTTGAAGATGGCGGCCGTCAGACTGAGCGCCTGAACGTAGTTGCCAAAATTAGTGGTCTGGCTGCCGACGTGAAAACTGATGCCTTCGACCACGAGTCCGTTTTTGTCGGCTTCGAGGATCAAATCCACCGCCTCGCCGGGGGTGGCGCCGAATTTCGACGACAACTCCACCATCGCCCCGGTGTTCGGCACCTTCAGCCGCAGCGCCAGGCCGGCGTTGGGTGCATGCTGCTTGATTTTATAGATCTCCCCGCGGTTGTCGAAAGTGACCAGCGGCTTGTATTGGTTCAGCTCTTCGAGTGTCTCCGTCGGCTTGGTCGGGTTGGCGTAGATGATCTTGTCCCAGATCCAGTCCTGCCGTTTTTTGGCGGACAGGTGCTTGATATTTTCGTGGACGATCATGAACTCCGGCATCGAAGCGACGTCGAAGCTGGCCCCCTCCTTGAAAAGGGTGCGGACGATGGCGGGGTCGGAGTTGGCCTTGACCGCGAAGTAGACCTGCACCCGCGGCAGATGCCGGCGAAAATCCCGGTAGTTCTTCCGCAACTCGTCATGGTCGATGACGAACAGCGGCGTGCCGTGCTTCTTCGCCAGTTTCTGCAGGAGAGATTTCGCGATCATTTTAGCAGCCTGGTTGGAATGGAACCATCGCCTATGGGGCACATTTTCTTATTGATCGGGAAGTTCAGTGGCCAAGTCCGACAGGCTGCTAGCCCGGAAATCCCGAGCCGCCATGAATGCGGTAAAAGATTTGGCACAGGGTGTGGGCTCGGTTGCGAGCAGAGTGTGAAATATATCCGGGCTAGGTCAGTCCGCCGTCTGGACGAGGAAGTTCTTGAACTGCCACGGATCCTTCCGGTCGAGATCGGGCTGGTTGTAGCCCTTGAAGGTGTTCGTGTAGTCACTGAGCGGCGTCCAGGCGGACTTTTGCGAAATCCATTTTCCGAGATAGGGCTTGGCGATGTTCAGCACAAAATCGTGCGGGAGCTCATCGGGCACGCGGACGCCTTCCGCGGGATTTTCCATCATCCACATCGATGCGGCCACCACGGAGATGGCCACCTGCATGGTCGTGGCGTTCTGGTGCGGCACGAGGGCGCGGGATTGCTGGATGCTCAGATCGCTGCCGATCCACCAGGAATTGTAATCATGGCCCATGATCAACGCCCCGAGGATATCGGAGCCGGTGGTGATCTCGTCGTTCATGATGCGCTGGTTCTCAACCAGGCGGTAATTGTAGCCGCGCATTTCGTTGAGCGAGGCGACGGCCATGTCGCACGGGCAGTAGGCGTAGTGCATGGTCGGCCGGTAGACGGCCTTGCCGTTCTGCCAGACGGTCAGCTTATCGGAAATGGTGAAGGCCTCGCCGTGGCGGACGACCATGCCTTGGATGCTGTAGTTCGGCACCCAGGTCTTGACCCAGGTGTTGATGCCCATCCGCGCAATACAGATCTGGTTTTTCGGACCGCTCTTGTGCTGATAGGCGTATTGCGGGAGCTGCTTCTCGTGCGTGCCCCAGCCGAGCTCGGAGGTCGTGGTGCCTTCCTCGCGGAAGCCCTCGATGCTCCAGGTGTTGACGAACTCGTCGACCTGCTTCGGGCGGTTGGTGATCTGCGTGTCCCGCTCGCTGCAATGGATGACCTTGACGCCCAGTTCCTGGGCGAGGCGGTTGAACTGGCCGGTGGCGGTGAACTCGGTGATGGCTTCCGCGGAGCGGCCCTTGCGTTTCTTGTCCGCCAGCAGGCTCTGGCCGATGTCGATCAGGCCCTGCTTGGTGAAATGGGAAATCAGGCCGGGGTTCGCGCCGTGTTCGATGACCGCGGTGGCGCCCTTCGTCTTCCACTTGGCGAGCATGCGGCGGAGATTCATATGGCGCCAATAGAGCGTCTTTTCCGTCGGGTGTTTCCCGCCGGCATACGGATCCCACAACTCGGTGGAAGTGTTGATGTACCTGACGCCGTAGTCGCGGCACCACTGCAGGATCTCGAGCGCGTCGATGTTCCAGGCGAGGTCAATCAGGAGGTCGCCGGCGCCGACATGCTGCGCGAGCAAGGCCCCCATGTTTTCCTCCGTGACGCGGTCGCGGACGAAGCGGACGCCCCTGGCGGTCCATTTCTTCAGTTTTTCCGCGCGATTCTC
>JANMVS010000086.1:0-2323 GCA_031392885.1 Verrucomicrobiota bacterium | reverse complement strand
AAAACTGACGCCGGCGTTGAGGAAGCCGATCGCCGCCATCGCGAGGCCGCGAAGGTGATTGGGGAAGATTTCCGAGAGCACCACCCACATCACGGGGCCAAGCGACACCGCAAACGAGGCCACAAACCCCAGGATACCGGCGAGCACCACGTAAGGGTTCATGTGGATCGCCGCCGACACGAGCCGGTCTTCGTTCTGGCGAAATGACTTCGCGCCGAGGAGAGCGGCCGCTTCACGTTTAAAGTCCGCCTCGGTTTCAAAGCTGCGGTCCTGGAGCGACTGCAAGCGGGCCACCTCAACATTCGCGGCGATCGAAGTGAGCGCCGCAGTGTTCAGAACATAGCGCGCCTGATGAAAGCCGTAGGCCGCCACCGCCAGGCTGACCACCACCCCCAGCAAGCCGGCAACGAGCAGCGGCCGCCGGCCGAGTCGATCAATCAGGACCATGGCCACCACGGTAAAGGCCACATTGATCAGGCCCACCCACACGGCTTGGGCAAAGGCCGCATCACGGCCGACCCCGCATCTCTCAAAGATGCTCGTGGCAAAAAAGAAGACGGCATTAATGCCCGTGATCTGTTGCGCCACGGCGACAATCACACCGATGAAGAGGGCAAACCGCATTTTCCGGCTGAACAACTCCCGTAGCTTGGCGCGGCCGGGATCCGCCTGCTCCTGCATGGTCCGACGGACGTCGGCAATCTGCGCCTCCGCCTCGGCGGCCGTCGTCAGCTTGGCGAGCACCCGCCGCGCGTCATCAAGCCGGTTCTGGACGATCAACCAGCGCGGGCTCTCGGGAATAAAGCAGAGCATGCCGACCCAGACTGCCGCCGGCACGATTTCCATGCCCAGCATCCAGCGCCAGGTATGAACATTGAGGCCCAGCCGCAGGATCCAAGGATCGCTGCGGCTGCTCAACGCCACCAAGAGGTAATTGGAGAAATAGGCTGCCGACAACCCGACGACAATGTTCATCTGGCCGACCGAAACCAACCGGCCGCGCAGCCGGGCCGGAGCAATCTCGGCGACGTAGATTGGCGTGATCATGAGCGAACCGAAGGCGAGCCCGCCGATCGCACGCGCAAGCACCAGGGTCAGAAATCCGGGCGCAATGGCCGAGGCGATCCCCGAAACCAGATAGAGGATCGCGACCGTAAGCAGCATGCGCTTGCGTCCCACCACATCACTCAACGGCGCCACCGTCAGGCTGGCGAGGATGGCAGCCAACGACGGTGCGCTGACGACCAGGCCCTGCTGCCAAACGTTGAGTCCCCACGCCTGGCTGACATAGCCGACAACCCCGGAAATGACCGAGGCATCGAAGCCGAAGGTGAAGCCGCCGAGTGAGACCACGACCGCGATGAAAAATATTCCACGATGGGGGGAAGACATGGTTGGTAAAGCAGTTCAGGCATTAACGCCCCGACCCCAGCCACCCGCCGTCGGGGGAAAGCAGACTGGGCCGCTTGAAAATAGGCAGCGGGTTCACGGTTTAGGCACCAGGCGATCCTCGATCACGGTTTTGGTGGAGAATCGATACCGCATGTTGCGATAGACACAGACATCCGTGACATCGTCGGGGGTGTTGGCGGGGGCCGCGCGGTAGTTGGTGGAGACCCGGTATTTTCCGTGGACCGGCATCACACTGTGCCAGCAATGCCCATGCAGGAGGACGAGTGTGCCCTTTTGGGGATAGAGTGTGATCTGCCCCGCAAAATCTCCGTGCGGGTCGCCCGCGGGCAACGCCCCGCCGGTGTGCGTCCGCGGCACAAGCCGCAACTGGCCGCCAATTTCATCGACAATGTCCCGCGTGTAGAGGAGCCGGTTCAGGTTGTAGTCGTCCTTGGTTTCCGGCGGGCAGTCTTGATGCCAGGCTTGGCCGTTCGTGCCCTGGGCGGAAAACATCACCATGCAGTATTGCGAATGCCAGCCCTCGCCCAAGACCCCCGCCGTGAGTGCCGCCAGCCGCGGATCGTCATCAATGACATTGAACCGCCCGATTCCCTCGCGCTGCGGAAACCAAGGAACGATTTGCGTCTGAGCCCTGATGGCGAACTCGTCGTTGAGGCAGCTATCGTGCTTGGACCCGAATTGGGCCAGAATTAACTCGTGAAGTTCGTCCATCAGCGCGCGGTCAAAAAAATTGTCGATGACCACATAGCCGTTGGTCCAGAATTCGTCGTGAATTATTTTGGCGTCTAGGTTCATGGGTACAAATCAGGGGACGCGGGCGGTTTAGGGGTGCACCGGTGGCAGCGGAACGGTGCCGTCGCTTGCGGCGTGCAGAAAAATTGGATCCGCCAGCGCGCGAACCCAGCGGTCC
>JANMVS010000075.1:0-2710 GCA_031392885.1 Verrucomicrobiota bacterium | reverse complement strand
CCCGCTGGCGTGGCCGCCGGGTTAGCAAACATCCTCGGGGCAAGCCCCGAGGCATTTCAAACCTGCGGGCGGGTCGCCCGCGCTCCCGCCTGCTGCTCTTTGGAGCCACGGTGACCTCGCCGGGGGAATGCTTTCCGCCGGCCGGCCAAGCCCGGAGCCGTTCGACCGGCTCACGGTCCAGGACAAGCTCCGGGGGATTGGACCCACCGGGAATAAAATCGTTCTCGTTCTCCTACTCTTAATCGTACTCTCAAATTGATAATTGGAGAGAACGAGAATGATAAGGATTATGAGAACGATTGGCTCACTTCAGATACTTCGCGAGCCACGCGTGCAGCTCGCCATACCAGTAGCGACTGTCCTCGCCCTTGAGCACCCAGTGGCCCGCTTCCGGGAACACGAGGATCTTGCTCGGCACACTTAACCGCTGGTTCAGCGCGAACCAGGTCAACGCATTGTTCATCGGCACGCGGAAATCGATTTCGCCGACGGTGATCAAAATCGGAGACTTGAAGCCGGTGCCCTTCTCGTGATTGCCGCCCTGCATGAGCGGACTCTGCTCGCGCCAGATCTTGCTGTCGCCCCAGACCGGACCACCGCTGTTGACCTCGCGACCGAAGATGCTGTCACTCGTGCCCCATTGCATGATGAGGTCGGCCTCGCCCGCATGGGAAATGATGCACTTGTAGCGCGTCGTCGTCGCCTGCAGCCAGTTGGCGAGATGGCCGCCGTAGCTGGCCCCGCCCGCCGCCAGCCGTGAACCGTCGATGTAGCTGTAGCGTTTAACCGCCTCATCCACCGCCTCGTTGAGCTCGTCGGCCGGACCCTTCAGCGGGTCGAACTGAATCGAACGGGCGAACTCCTCACCGTAACCCGTCGAACCTTTGTAGTCGGTGAGCAGAAGCACATAATCCGACCCGGCCAGCAGGTGGTAATTCCAGCGCAGCACAAACGTGTCGTGCCACATGCTGGCCGCGCCGCCGTGGATGACCATGAAGAGCGGATATTTTTTTGCCGGATCGAAGCCCGCCGGTTTCACGATCAGGTTGTGAATCTCGCGCCCGTCGGCGGCCTTGAAGGTGAAATGCTCCACCGGCGGCAGATCGAGCGTGGCCGCCTTGGCGGAGTTGATGGACGTCAGCCGCTTCGGCGCACCCTTGAAGGAGTAGATCTCGGTCGGGCTGACCGCGCTGTCCCATGTGCCGACCAGCGCCGGTCCGCCGGCGCCAAGTCCGCCGATGCCGCCGGTCGCCGGGGATGCCTCCGGGCGTACGTCGCCGCCCGCATAGCTGACGGAATGCAGTTGCTCGATGCCCGCATGCTCGAAGGTGAAATAGACCCGGTCGCGGCCCGCGGGCAACGCATAGCGTGAGACGGAACGGTCGAGCGCTGCGGTGAGCACCTTGCGACCGGTGGCGTCAAACGGCCAGGGAAAGCTGGCCAGCCGGCTCAGATCGTAGACCTTGCCGGGCGTCTCGGCCTGCGTCGCGCAAAACAGCATCTTGCCATCGCGGGAGAAGGCGAGTGAACCGTAGCTCGCGCCATCATGCGTGAGGCGTTGCGGTTCGCCGCCCGCCACGGCGACGGAGAAAATCTGGGCGGTCACGGCCGCGTGCGCCGCGGTGTCGCGATTGATCGACGCCGCAAAGATCACCGCACTGCCGTCGGGAGCCCACTCCGCCTCCAGCGCCTGGCCTTCGTCACCCTGCGAGCCGCCGAAACCGGGCAGCGCCGCGAGCTTGCTGCCGGTGAGCAGGTCGTGCGGCTTGGCGTCCGGCTTGACGTCCATGACGAACAGCCGGACCTGCTTGTCATCGAGCCATTGGTTCCAAAAGCGCGGCGGAAACTGCTCGTAGGCGCGGGCGCTGAACTTGCGGTCCTTACGCTCCTGCGCGGACTTCTTCACGGCCTCCTCGTCGGCATTGCCCGGATAAACCTCGCTGACGAACATGAGCTGCTGGCCGTCGGGGCTCCACTTCGGCTGGCGGGCACCCAGCGTCAAGGTGGTCAGGCGCTCGGCCTCGCCGCCGTTGGCCAGATCGAGCACGTAGATTTGGCCGGCCTCGTCCCTGTCCCGTTTGGCTGTGAAGGCCAGCTTCCTGCTGTCGGGCGACCAATTGGGTCCGCCCTCGCCGGCCTTGCTGTAGGTGAGCCGGCGCACGGGGGTATCGTCGGTCAGCGACTTTATCCAGAGGTCGGACCACTGCTCCTTCGCATCGTAGGCCGGCTCCGTGATCGTAAACACGATCCATTTGCCATCGGGGCTGGGCACGGGCGCGCCAACTCGTTTCATGAGCCAGACATCCTCGTGCGTGATGCCGTGCTTCGCCGGTGTTTCGGCCGAGAATAGCAGCGACGCAAAGAGCGCAAACAGGACAAGGAGCTTGGTTTTCATAGGAGCGGGAGCGCCATTCCAGGCAGACAAACCAGAATCCCCTGGAGGGGCGGTCTCCCGACCGTCTGCGGCCCGTCGGGAGACGGGCCCCAATAAAAAAAATGGATTCTTCGCTGCGCTCAGAATGACAGGAATCGGGGTTGGGGTTGTTATCTGGCCTCAAACGTGCCATCCGCCCGTTTTGAGACGAGCTTTTTTAGCTCCAAACCCATCAAAGCCGCCGAGACTTCCGGCGAACTCAAGCCGGTGGCCGCCGTCAATGCGTCGACGCCGAGCAGGCTCCCGCCGCGGAAAGCCGCCGCGACCTTGCGTTCC